>NZ_JANSHP010000015.1:12559-20717 GCF_047502605.1 Synechococcus sp. RC10A2 | reverse complement strand
GTTGGTTTGCTAAGTGCTGCTATTGTACCCCTTGAGCCCTTAACAGGCTGTAACTTCATTTTCAAGAGCAATGCAACGGTTCCCCACGTCGATCCCTAACTCCCCAATTGAGCCATACTGATTACAAGCTGATATGTACAAAGTTCCATTGATATTGATTGATCGATTGAAGATTGCATTGATGATTATTGATCGCAACATTGCAGGAGCCTTGGTATGACCTCTGCCGCTTCCCCCATCCAATCCAACCCGATTCCTCTATTTACAGCCGACTTTTGGCAGGAGACCTTTGCCCTCGCCCGCCGCTTGTTTATCCAATTGCAGCGTCGCCCCGCCACCCTGCTGGTCGGCATCATCCAGCCGCTGCTCTGGCTGATTTTGTTCGGGGCCTTGTTCCAGAATGCCCCTGCCGGCATTTTCGGGGCCGGACAAAACTACACCCAGTTTTTGGGGGCAGGCGTGATCGTGTTTACGGCCTTTGGCGGGGCCTTGAACGCCGGTGTGCCGGTGATTTTCGACCGGGAGTTCGGATTTTTAAACCGATTGCTGGTGGCTCCCCTCACCTCTCGCTTTTCCATTGTGCTGGCCTCTAGCCTGTTCATCGTCAGCTTGGCGCTGCTGCAGACGGCGGTGATCGTGGGGGCAGACTACGTCCTCGGCGGCGGGATCCCGGACGGGCCGGGCTTGGCGGTGGTGGCGTTGATCGTGGGCCTGTTGGTCTTGGGTTTCACCGCCCTGAGCTTGGGCCTGGCCTTTGCCATGCCGGGGCACCAGCAGTTGCTGGCCTTTATCTTTTTGGTGAATCTGCCGCTGATCTTTTCCAGCACCGCTTTGGCTCCCCTCAGCTTTATGCCCACCTGGCTTCGCTGGGTGGCCAGCCTCAACCCGCTCACCTTTGCCATCGAGCCGATTCGCCACGTCTATCGCAGCAGCACCTGGAGCTTTGCCGATGTGGTGCTGCAGGCCCCCTGGGGCGAACTCACCCTGGCGGGATCCCTGGGGCTCTTGACAGGGTTTGTGGTGGTGTCAGTGCTGCTGGTGCAGGGGGTGCTGCGCAAGAGTTTGGCCTGAGCATTTTGCCCAGGCTGTGCCCCTCAAAGCCACTGGCGGGAGACGGACTTCTCTAGCTCTGCCTGCGCTTGCTGCACCAGGGCCAGAGGGCTGTCCTTTGCTGGCGAGAGATGTAGAGGAGGGGTGAGGCTGCGGGCCTGCAGGGCCATGTGGAGCTGCAGTTCGGTTACATAGTCGCGCAGGTCAAAGCCAGCGGCAGAAGAGGAGCGAGCTGTAGCGGAAGCGTAAGAGGCAGACATCACGGCAAGAAGTCCCTCGGAAAATGGCCACCGTCGCCCTGCTACGCTATCACGCCTGCTCCCTTCGAGGGAGTTCCAGAATGTTAGCTTTGATTAAGCTTTGCAACAGATTTTGGCCATGGCGGTTCTTGAAGATTGGCAGCGCTCCAAGTTGGATCCCAGCGACGATGCCCTCTTTTACGACTATCCCCGCTTCGTAACCCATGTGGATGCCGGCTTCATCGGCCAGCTCACCGATCTCTACCGCGAGTATTTGCGGCCTCAGAGCCGCATTCTCGATCTAATGAGCAGTTGGGTTTCCCACCTGCCGCCGGAGATGAACTTTGCCCATGTGGAAGGGCATGGGATGAATGCTCAGGAACTGGCCGCCAACCCCCGGCTTGACCATTTCTTCGTCCAGAACCTCAACCAAAACCCGCTTCTGCCCTTCCCGGACTGCACTTTTGATGCAGCGCTGAACGCGGTTTCGGTGCAATACCTGCAGCAGCCGGAGCAGGTGTTTGCCGAGGTGCATCGCATCCTCAAGCCCCAGGGCCTTTTCATTGTCAGCTTCTCCAATCGCATGTTTTTCCAGAAGGCCATCCAGGCCTGGCGGGATGGCTCGGAAGCAGAGCGGGTGGAGCTGGTCAAGCGCTATTTTGAGTCGGTGCCGGGATTCGAGATCGTCGAGGTGATCCAGCGGCCTGCTCCCCTGGGTTGGCTTGCCCTTTTGGCCGGCGGGGATCCCTTTTACGCTGTGGTCGGTCGGCGAACCGAGGCATGAGGCCATCCATCTTGCGCGTGGCGCCCTTGCATTTCTGGACTCCAACCGGCATGCCGCTGCGGTTCCCCGGCCTTGAGGGGCGGGTTGCTCCCTGCCGAACGACGGGGGCAAAGGCGACGAGACTGGATCCCTGAGGCAAACTGCCATCCCGAGGAGGTTCTGCGGGGGTTCTCCGGGCAAGCTTAGGAAGGGGGGGGCAAAGGGATCTGCAGCTCCACCACTGTGCCGCTACCCAAGCGGCGGTTGCGCCAGGTGATGGTTGCCCCGATTAGCTCGGCTCGGTAGCGCATGTTGAGCAATCCATGGCCGTGGCCAGGTTTCTGATCGGGATCGATCCCACCGTTGAACTCCGGCATGCCACGGCCATCGTCGATGATCTTCAGCTCCAGGTGGGTGTAAGGGGCTTCGGGATTGACAGAAGGCTCCTCTGCGCCGCTACCGGCTTGAACCTTGGGCTGAATGGTGATGTCGATGCGCCGTGCCCCTGCGTGTTTGACGATGTTGTTCAGCGCCTCCTGCACGATCCGAAAGATGTTGCTTTGGCAGGCAGGGCTGAGACGGGAGAGCAGGCCATCGGCGCGGTTGTCGAAGCGGGTGAGAAGCGGGTGAGGAGAACGCTGGGCCGCCCGTTCCAGAAGGCTGCGCAGAGCCGGGCCCAGGTTAAAAGCCCGCATGGCCAGCGGCTGCAGATCCTCGACGATCCCCCGCAACTCGGCCATGGTCTCCTGCAGTTGGACGCTCATGACGCGTAGCTGAGCCTGGCCGGCAGGGCTGAGGGTCGGATCGCCGGCGAGCTCCTGAATCTGACGAGACAGAGCTCCCAGATCCGCTAGGGTCTGATCGTGCAGATCGGCGGCCAGGCGACGACTTTCCGCCTCTCGCCCCTCGGTCAGCCCTTGCAAGGCTGCTGCCGTCGCCTCTTGACGGCGAACCTGCTCGTAGAAGGAGGCCCGCTGCAGCGCCACTGCCGCAATGTCTGCCAGCGCTTCCACCAAGTCCCTATCTGCAGGGGCAAATCCGGCGGCTTCGGGGGCAGTATCGGCAGTTGGAGGCTTCCGGCCTGCCGTCGCCAGGGGCGGAATGGAGGCGCAGAGCACACCCGCAATCTGGTTGGCATCGGTAACCAGAGGTACACACAGTAGGGAGCGGATGCCCTTCTGCAACAGCGTCTGGCGGGTGGGAAGGGGCAGCGGAAAGGTTTGGACATCGGGGATCAGCAGCGTGTCCAGATGGGTGTAGCAACTTACCCAAATGAGCTGGCTCAGCTCAGGGGTCAACGTCTGCCCCACCTGGGAAGGGATCCCCGGCTGACGGCGGTATTCCTGAAGAATGGCGAGGGGTTCTGGAGCCGCTGCAGGCTGTTGGGCGCTCGGCCCATAGCCGCTCCGCGGCGCCACAAAAGTACAGCGATCGACCTGCAAAACTTCCGCCATGCCCTCGAGGGCAATCTCTACCACTTGGTGGGGATCATAGGTGCCGCTGAGGCGCTGGGCGACCTGGCGCAACAAGCTTTCCCGCTGGGCCGAGATGCGGGTTTGCTCGTAAAGTTGCGCCTGTTGGAGGGCGATCCCCGCCTGCTCGGCCACGGCTTCCGCCAACTCCAGATCCTCCGGCTGCCAGGGGGATCCGCCGTGAGGGTAGCGCAGCAGGGCAATACCCCCCAACACTTCCTGTTGTCGCTGCGGCTGGTCAGAGGCAAACAAAGGCACCCACAACAGCCCGCTTCCCTGCCGCTGCGGCTTCAAGTCATCCGGCACCACCACCGGCTCCTTCAAGGTGGTCAGCAGGCTGGCTGCCAAGCGCAACTTGGCCTGAACCGTTTCCGACAATTCCGGCGGGATCCCCGGCTCCGGCCAGGGCTTCTGGAGGGATCCCGTCAGCGGGGCATCCAGCAAGGGCTCCGTCCCGCTCACGCGCACGGCAGGGGTGAGCTCCGGCGCATAGATGCCCACAGGATGCAGCATCTCCTGTTCCGGCTGCCAAAGGGCCAAGATACACACATCCGCCTGAAAAGCCGCACCAATCTGCTGGGTAATCGCGTGGAAGAGAGTGGTGGGCTCCAGGCTGGAGCGAATTGCCGCTGTGATCGAGTGCAACAGCGCCAGCCGTTCCGCCTGCCGATGGGCCCGCTCAAACAGGCTGGAACGAGTTAGGGCAATCGCCAGTTGGTAGGCCACCGAGCGCAACAGGTCAATCTCCTCCGGCTGCCAGGGGTGGGGTGTAGTTAGGTATACCCCCAGCAGCCCGATCATCCCCCCTGGCGCAGCAGCCAAGTCGGATCGGCCCGTCTGCGGATCCCTGCCGCCGGCTTCCCCCAGCCCGGCTCCTGCTGAGCCCACCGCTTGCAACGGGATCAGCACCGCCGAGCGAGCCTGTAGCGCCTGGAAAGCGGCCAGTCCCTGCGGCGGCAACAGATGTTCCTGAGCCGGCTGCATATGCAGGGCTATTTGCACCACCTGCCCCTCCTGCAACCGCTCGCACAGCGAGCCAAAGTCTTGGATCCGGTACACCTGCCCCAGGGACGGGGCCAGCCCAGGGCTTAGGGCCTCGTGGGTGACCTGAACCGTCTCCTGATCCGGGTTGATACTGTAAAAACAACAGCGGCTCAGCCCCTTCACCCCTTTCGAGAGAAAGGCGTGCTGCAGCTCCTTCAGGGCAGTGCTGACGATTTGATCCCACTGCAGAAAGCGGTGGACAGTGCTGGTGATGCGGTTGAGCAACGCCTCCCGCACCGCCTGTCGGCGGCTGCGCTCCAGCAGCTTGGCATTGATAATGGCGCTGGCCGTATAGGAACAAAGAAACTTCACTACTTCTACAAAGCTGGCCTCCAAGGGTGTCCGGCTCAGCAGAGCCAAAGCGCCCAGCCGCTCCTCCCCGCGGTTAATTGGGTAGGCGACAAAGCCCCGCAGGCCATTGGCCCTCACCCACTCCGGGGCAGGCATCCAGACCTCTTGATCCGGGTTGTTGCTCAAGAGGGGCAACCCTTGCTGGACCACACGCCCCATAGGGCTGTCATCGGGGTAGATTCGCTCAATTTGGGCGTGGGCAGGGCTGAGCAGGCCAGCATGGGCCACCGACCGAAAGCAACCCTCTTGCGGGTCGAAAAACCAGAGGCGAGCGGAGGCCACGCCCAGGCGGCTCACCATCTGGTGCACTAGGGTTTGAGCCAACTTGAGCAGGCCTTGCTCCCACACCTCCGGCTCCGCCGCTTCTGAAGCCTCTTGCGAAGAGAGCAGCACCAGTTCCTGAACGATTTGGTTGGCAGCCTGAAGCTGGATCAAGAAAGTGGAATCCGGATCGACAAAAGCCTGCAAAGGCATAGCAGCAAGCAATAGAAAAGTCAACTCCAACAGCCTGAACTCAGGCAACCACCTTCTGCACCGCCTCCAGCCGCCCCAAAGCCCAGCCCCGCCGCTGCAACAGCGCAAAAGAGGCCATCAAATCCGGCCCCTGCAGATCCCCTGTCAGGGCGGCCCGCAAGCTTTTCAGCAGCAGGCCCTTTTTCATCCCCTGGCTTTTGGCCACCTCTTCCACCAGCGGTTTTAGGCTGTCCGCGGAAACTGGCTGGGGCAACTCAGCAGCAGCCAACGTGGTGGCCATGGCGGCCATCGCTTCCGCCACCCCCGGCAGGCGCAACTGTTCCAGAGCCGGCAACGAGTAGCTGAGGGGCTCTTGAAACAAAAAGCGGCTCAGGGGAGGAGCCTCCGTCAGGCGGTCGATGCCCTCGGCGATTAGGCAGGCCACCTCTTCCAGCCAAGTGGGATCCGGCACGGATCCCAGGTCAAACCCCGCCGCCTGCCAAAAGGGTGTCAGCCGCTCCACCAATTCTGCCGGGGAGAGCTGCTTGATGTACTGGCTGTTGATCCAGTTGAGCTTGTCCCAATCAAAACGAGCGGCAGCCCGGTTGACCCGGTCGAAGTCAAACATCGTAGCCGCCTTTTCCAACGAGAAGATCTCTTCCCCATCGGGAGGCGACCAACTGAGCAAAGCCAAGTAATTCTTGAGAGCTTCCGGCAAGAAGCCCATCTGCTGAAACTCCGCCACCGAGGTCGCCCCATCCCGCTTGGAGAGCTTCTTCCCTTCTGGATTCAGGATCAGGGGAGAATGGGCAAACTGCGGCGGTTCATGACCCAGAGCGCGGTAGAGCAAGATCTGCTTAGGCGTGTTGCCGATATGGTCTTCGCCACGGATGACATGGGTGATGCCCATGTCGATGTCGTCCACCACCACTGCCAGGTTGTAGAGAGGGTAGCCATCCGCCCGCGCGATCACCATGTCTCCCCCCAAATCCTGGGTGTTCCAGGTAATGGGGCCGCGGATAAGATCCACCCACGACACCTCCAGGGGCTCCTCGATCTTGAAACGGATCACCGGCTGCCGACCCTCGGCTTCATAGGCCCGTCGCTGCTCCTCAGTGAGAAAGCGGTGGCGGTTATCGTAGCGGGGAGCCTTGCCGGCGGCCTTCTGCGCAGCGCGCATTGCTTCTAGCTCCACCTCGCTGACATAGCAGCGGTAAGCCAGCCCCTGGTCCAAAAGCTGCTGCACCACCGCTTGGTAGCGCGCGATGCGGTTGGACTGGTAGATGGGCCCCTCATCCCAATCCAGTCCCAGCCAGGCTAGCCCTGCTAAGATGTTGCGGGTGTAGCGGGGGGAAGAGCGCTCGCGGTCGGTGTCTTCGATGCGCAAAATGAACTGGCCACCGTGGCGGCGAGCGTAGAGCCAGTTAAACACCGCCGTCCGGGCGGTGCCGATGTGCAAGTTGCCAGTTGGGCTAGGGGCAAGGCGAACGCGAACACTCACAGGCAACGGTTCTCAAACAGTGCATCCCGATCCTAGTCGGCAGGGGGATCCCGTGTCATGTTGGGGGCTGCAACCGTTGTCAACCGAAGTCTTTCGGGTAGAATCCGCCTTAGCTGCCGGTCAAGAGGTAGGCTCCCCGGGGGTCAAGGTTGGTGGGCAACGCCCAGCTTCTGCTTTTTCCGGTGTTGAGGAACGAACTACAGTAGCGTAGGAGGAACTACAGCACATGCGTCTAACCCTGGCGATTGTTCTGGGCTGTCTAGCCGCCGGGATCCCGGCGGGGGCTGTTTTTGCCCAAATTGCCTATCCTTCTTACCCGGTGGGGGATGCCCTGGATGCGATCCTGCTGGATAGGGGCAGAGATGCGGATCCGGTGGTTTTCCCTGAAGAGGTAGTGCGCTCCCAGGCCCGGCGAACCACCGCCTTCTTCACCACTTTGCTGAACCAGCGCACCAACATCCCGCCCTTGCGCTCGCTGGATTTGCCCAGCCCCTACCAAGCCTCGGTCCGCACCCAGGCTGGCTATTACCGCGTTACCCAGACAGAGCCTGTTTTGGACGCCGAGCTCCTCCGCTAGGCAAGGCAGATACCCAGCCTGCATTGTGTAGAACCTCTACAAATTCGTGGTTTCGGCCAGGGGGCGTCGGGCCGAGAGGCTAAGATCGGCTTGTAGCGTGTTCAGGCTGCCTATGTCTGCCCGATCCAAAGTAGAAGCCCTCCCCAAGGGCATGGATCCCCGCCAGTTCACTGCAGCCGATGTGGCGGCCATTGCGGAGCGTCTGGAGCGCAACGAGTACCCCAACGTGTTCGACTGCCTGGAGGATTGGCACACCCTGCGGGCCATTGCCTTTTACTCTCCCGAGCTGGTGGCTCCTTATGCCCATCTGTTGGAGTGGGAAGTGGATGAAGACTAGAGCTGTCCTTGTAGCTCTGAGCTTTGCTTAGAAGGGATCCCCCTCCTCAACCAGAAGGGGGAGAAGAGCTTCCATCTAGCCCCTGTCTGCGAATAAGATAGCGCACTTCTTCGAGGAGAACGTTAAACCTCTGGTCATTCTCGATCTGACGCTGGTTGATGGCCTGGATAGCGCGTTCGTGCTCTTGTTGCAATGCAGTGAGAGTGATGAGAGCTTGAGTTACTTCCTCGGCCCATTCGGCCAAGTGTGCTAAGTCCGAGCGGGTCTCACGGACAACTTCCTGTAAGTCTCTCAAGCCTTGCGCTTGAGCCACGTTTTGCTCATAGCTTTCCCGAATGGCCTGGCGCAGCTGCTCAATTTCCCGGCTGCGA
>NZ_JANSHP010000015.1:0-12459 GCF_047502605.1 Synechococcus sp. RC10A2 | reverse complement strand
GCGGCGTTTTGCTCGCTCAGCTCGGCGTGGCTTTCCCGAATGGCCTGGCGCAGCTGCTCGATTTCCCGGCTGCGAGCGGCGTTTTGCTCGCTCAGCTCGGCGTGGCTTTCCCGAATGGCCTGGCGCAGCTCTTGGATCTCGCGGCTGTTAGCAGCAGTTTGCTCGGCTGCCTGAGCTAGGAGTTGTTCTACTCGATCTAAGCGGTCTTGGCCGTTCATTCTGAAACCCTTGGATACCCACCGCGGGAACTACAAACCCATTCCTGCCAATGTGTCAATCACCTGCTCCAGGATCAGCGTGAGGTTGGGGTGGGAGGTTTCAAACAGTGCCAGCGCTTCCCCAATGCGAGCTTTGCGCCCTGGGTTTTGTTGGCCCTTGGTTGGGGATCCCAGCTCTGCCAGCACGGCTTCCACCTCCTGGCGGATGGCGGCAATGTGCTGCCGCTGCCTTTCATCCAAGCCGGAGGTTTTTTGCAGCTCAACATCCAGATCGTGCAGCAGTTGTCGCAGCTTTGATTCGGCCATTCTCAAAAAGACCTTAACAAATCAATAAATCAAGTTTTGACCACGCTGACTCGATCATACGTCCTATGGGCAGGAGCGGAGATCGCTCTTTTGGGGGTGGCTGAGGCGGCAAAGGTTAACTTTTGCAGCCAGGGATCCCAACCTTGGAGCAACTCTCATTAGGATGGCCAGTAGCCTTGCTGTCTATCCCTATGTCTGAGCTGGCATTGGCCCTGCTGGGGGCAGCAGTTGCCGTTGCCCTGTTCCTAGGAATTAGAATTAGACAGGGCCAGGGGCTGTTGCAGCGGTGGGCAGCAACGCAACGTCTGGGTGAGGCTAGGGCACTGGTGGCTGGGGCTTTTGTCCAGCCAGATGGAAGAGCGGTGGGAGTAAGTTGGGGATGAAGCATGGAAGGGAGCAAGGGCTGGAAAAAAGAGCAGTTGGGATTCTTGAAGGGAATGCCCTGGCTGGCTTTGGGACTGGCGCTGGTCTTATTGGTGTGGAATGGGCTTGGCAGCAATGGAGGAGCGATGGCCAGTCCCGGTGAAGGATCCCGAACTTTGACGGTAACCGGCCAGGGATCTGTTGCGGTGGAAACCTCCATTGCGGTAATCCGGCTGGGGGTGGTGCTCCAAGGGGAGACGGCGCAATCGGTACAGCAACAGGTGGCCGAGCGCTCGGAGCGGCTGGTGAACCGCCTCAAGGAGCTGCAGGTGAGCGCCCTGCAGACCACCGGCATTTCCCTCTATCCCCAATACGACTACCGAGAGAGCCCGCCTCGCCTGACAGGGATCCAGGGGCAAAACAGCTTCCAATTTGAGGTGCCCATAGCCCGAGCAGGACAAGTGCTGGACGAAGCCGTGGCTGCCGGAGCCACCCAAGTGGAGTCGGTCAGCTTCCGAGCCAATGAGGCCGCCCGGTTGCAGGCACGCAGCCGCGCCCTAACCCAAGCTGTGGAAGATGCTCGACGCCAAGCCAGTGACGTGCTGGGGGCCTTGAACCTGAGCATCCGTTCCGTGGAACGCATCCAGATTCACAGCGACAGCTATGTCCAACCCCCGTCCCCAGGCATGGGTGGAGCGGAGGAGGATGCCCCTCTCCAGGCAGCCACCACGCCAGTGGAAGGGGGACAGCAAACGGTGCGCGCCCAAGTCACGCTCGAGATTCGTTTCTAGGTTCCTGTGGCGGCCATGAAGTCGCGTCGAACCCTGCCTTCCCTCTCGCTGGGGCAGAGAAGGATTCCCCCTGGGAGAGGGAGGAACGCCTAGAAGCCTCTTCCTCGGGTTGGGAATGACTACGAAACTTCAAAAATCTCAAAAAAATAACCCGGCAAAGTTAGGTAGTGGCTGCCAATCCCTACGTCTAGAATGGCGATGGAAAACCATTGGAAAGTTTGCTTTCCCGGATTTCCTTCTCATCTGGCTTTGGCTTGCCCGTGGATCCCAATTTGGAGAGCGCTGCTGCCACTGGTACGTCTGAAGGCCCTCAGGCAAGCTTGGGCGCTAGCAAAGGCGAAGCCAGCAGCTTGCGGGCCCATGTGCTGATCGTGGATGACAGCTACATGGTGGCGGAAATGCTCTCTAATTTTCTCGGCAAGCAGGGCTGTAGTATTTCCTATGCCCTGGATGGCCTTTCTGCCCTAGAACAAATCCGCCGCCGAACTCCAGATCTCATCATTGCCGACTGGGTCATGCCCGCTCTCGACGGCCTAGAGCTGTGCCGGCAGTTGCGGCAAGCGCCCGAATATGCCTGGGTGTACTACATCCTCATGACCGCCCGCGAGGGCAACGACAACATGGAGCGGGCTTTAGAAGCCGGAGCCGACGAGTTTCTTTCTAAGCCTTTTCAGGCGGCGGAGCTGCTGACGCGGGTGCGGGCAGGGCTGCGCATTGTGGAGAGCCGCCGCCAGCAATATCTGCTCCAGACTGGACAAAAACAAGTCTCATCTCCTTCTGGCTCGGTTGCTTTGGGCAATCGGCAGGATCTGGTTACTCGCCTGCCGTTGCGGGTGGCCCAAGCCCGTGCCCAATCGGATCCCCTCAGTTTGTTTGTGCTGCGCTTGGCCAACCTCGCTGCTCTGGGGCAAGGACTGGAGGCCGGCGGTCGGGCTGCTCTTCTCAAGCTGTTTACGGATCGCTTGGCCCACAATTTGCGAGAGGGGGATGATCTCTTTTGCTACGACGAGGGCCAGTTTATCGTGGTGCTGCCGGGGAGCACTCTGGCCGCTGCCCAGATCGCTGCCGAGCGCTGCTGCCAGCGGTTGATCCAGGATCCCTTTGTGGTGAATGGGCAAGCGCTGCCGGTGCAGCTTCAATTTGGGGCGGCCACGCTCACAGATAAGGACGATCCCAAGGGGGTGGCCCTGTTGCGACGGGCTGCCCAAGCCCTGCGAGACAGCAAAAATGTCCACACCTCGGTGGTGACTGCTCCCCATCCCATCCTCGTTTCCGACCGTGTCAGGGGGACGGAGTCTTCAGAGCTGCTGAAATCTCTGCAACGTCTGGAACAAGAAAATGCCAACCTGCGCCAGGAGTTGGAAACTCACCTCCGGCAGCTCGAAGAGTTGCGGCAACAAAACCAAGAGCTAAGCCAAAGGGTTGGCAGGCTTGGATCTGAAACCTCTGCAGCGGGATCCCGCTCTCAGAGGCCCTTGTGGATCCGCCGGCGGAAACCGCGGCGTCGTCTAAAGCGTCAACTGGGCCGCGGAAAATGGCGACTGCGCCGGTAAGTCCGATCCCCAAAGTTTGCCATCAGGTTGGCTTGAGCAGAATGGGTGGGGGAGAGGTGTAACAGCGATGTTCAATTCTATTCAGGGCCGAGGAGCAGGATCCGCTACCTGGAAGTCAGCAAGAAGGTGGTTTCTCGACAACATCGAGCTGATCCTGACAGCGGTGGGGATAGGCGTAATCCTGCTCAGCGGTTGGGTGGCCAGCCGCAGCGCTCTTTCCGTAGCAATGGCAACGGCAGTCAGCGCCACCGTGGTGGGGGTTATCCACGGCATTCTGTTCTGGCTGTTGCGGCGGCGGCAGCGCCGAGTGCGGCAGGAGGCCATCGGTCAGATTCGCGAAATGCTGGAGGATCTGGGCAAAAACCGGCTGCAAACCATCAAGATGAGCCTGTACATGGTGCAGGCGCGCCAACCAGATCAAGAAGAGCGCACCCGCCAAAGCTTTGACCGCGCCTACCAAATTCTGGGAGAGATCAGCAACTTAATCGATCACATTTCCGAGGAATCCCTGGCCAGTTGGCGGCAGCGCTACCGGCAAACTCTAGATCGCGTGGAGTCGGAATCTCGATAGCCGAGACTCGCAGACAATTTGGAGTTGGGATTGGAGTGGACAGGCGGATTTCGGGAAGCACACAGTTGCTGGGCCTGATCGGGGATCCGGTGGCCCACAGCCTATCCCCGGCGATGCACAACGCCGCTCTGGCGGCCATGGGAGAAGACTACTGCTATGTGCCCTTTCCGGTGGCGGCAGAGCGCTTAGCGGTGGCGGTGGCCGGCCTGGCGGCCATCGGCGTGCGGGGGTTTAATGTCACCATTCCCCACAAGCAGGCGATTCTGCCTTTGCTCAGCCAGGTGGAAGCGCGGGCGGCAGCGGTGGGAGCGGTGAACACGGTCTACGCCCTGCCGGAGGGAGGCTGGGGCGGCACCAACACCGATATCGACGGCTTTGTCCAGCCTTTGCTGGGCCTGGAGAAAGGGATCCCCACCCTGATCCTGGGATCCGGCGGGGCGGCGCGGGCGGCCATCCAGGGCTGTTTGGAGCTGGGGCTGGGGCCAGTGCGGGTGGCCGGGCGATCCCCTGAGAAGTTACGTGCCTTGCAACAGACCTGGCCGCAGGTGGAGACGCTGAGCTGGGCAGAACTGGATCGCCACCTGGCTGAGACGCGGCTTTTGGTCAACACCACCCCCGTGGGCATGCATAAGCCGGGATCCCTTGCTGAGCTGTCTCCCCTCAGCTGGGAGCAACTGCGCCTTCTGCCCGCCGGCGCCACTGTCTATGACTTGGTCTATGTGCCGGATCCCACACCGCTGCTGCGCATGGCTGCTGAGCTGGGCCACACCCCTATTGGCGGCCTGGAAATGTTGATCCACCAGGGGGCCAAAGCCCTCTCCCTCTGGCTGGGGGGCAAGCCCGTGCCGGTAGAGGTGATGCGGCAGGCGGCCCGGCAGCAGTTGGCCCAGATCGGGGATCCCAACTCCTAGTTGTCCTCTTGGCTGAGTCTTGAATTCAAACAGAGCCGTATTTTTTGCTACAAAGATAGGCTCCTCACTCTGTTGAAATCGGTAAACGATCGAGCTTCCTGCAATGTTATTCTCCGCGCTGAGAAGCCCACAGTCGTGCGAGAAGTTTCAGGACAACGGGCTCGAAGTTAAATGAGCTTGATTGAGCTTGTTCGAGCGGGAACAATTGCTTTTGATTTGCCGATCTTTAGAGGAGAAAGAGGATAGGATTGAAGCCATTCTCAGTAGAGGTTGAGAGTGTCGGGAGTGCTGAGGCAACGGTGGAAAAAATACGGGATCCGTTGGCTGGGGGGCGTGCTCGGCGCGCTGATACTCCTGGGATCCGGGATCGCCGCCCAGGCCCAATTCCTCTGGCCCGGCCATTCCGGGTTGCAGGGTAGGGGGGAACAGAGGGGATCCCTCGACGCCTTCTGCCGGCAGCCGCCTGAGGAAGTGGCGCGCAAGGCCCAACTGCGCCAGCGGGCCGCCCAGTCAGATGCCGCCCGAGCTGAATACAACCAAGTTTTGGCAGAACATCGCGCTGCCTTGATCGCCTGCCGTAGCCGCCGTTGGCCGCAAATCCAAGCCATTTGGGTGCGCTTGCATCCCTGCGATGCCAATCCGGGCGTGTTGGATCAGGTGTTTGACCAGGTGGTGAACCTGGGCTACAACCGCGTCTTTATCGAGACGTTTTACGATGGCCGCTCCATTTTGCCAGATGGTGGGGGCGGGATCTGGCCCAGCCTACAGCCCAACGCCGATTTGTTGGATTTGGCCCTCAAGGCGGCGCGACGGCGAGGGCTTTCGGCTTATGCCTGGGTGTTTTCCCTCAATTTTGGCTACAGCTACGGACAGCGACCGGATCGTCAGGCAGTCTTGGCCCGCAACGGCCGTGGCCTCACCACCGTCTTGGATCCGGCAACGGCCCTTCTGGAAGATTTGGGCAGCCCGGATGAGGTGTTTGTGGATCCCTTCCATCCCGTGGCGCGCCGGGATTTTGCCGAGCTGATCCGCCGCATCCTGCAGCGGCAGCCGGATGGGATCCTCTTCGACTACATTCGCTATCCCCGCGGCTCTGGGGGATCCAGCCTGGCAGCCACCGTCCGGGATCTCTGGATCCATGGGGAGGCGGCCCGGCAAGCCTACCTGGATTTGGCAGAAAACGCGGCAGGCCGAGCCTTGCTGGAGCGTTACCTCAGCCAGGGCTACGTGACAGTGGCGGATGTGCTCCACCTGGACGCCACCTATGGCGAAGAGCCCAAGTGGCGTCAGCCAGGGGATCCCAGGCCCAGCGCAAGCGGGGAGCGGCCGCTTTCTCCAGAGCTATGGGACGGGATGGCCCAAGGCAGAGCAGGCGGGAACGAAGATCTACATTCAAGCCTTGCAAACGAGGATTCCCAGCCGTCGGCGAATCCCACCCCCTCTCCGACACCCAGCGCCGCTTTCCGACAGGAGCGCTGGCAGCAGCAGCTCTGGCAGCTCAGCGTCGAGTTTGCCCGCTACGGGATCCTCGATTACCTACGGCAAGCTGCCCAACCGGCCCAAAGCCTTGGGATCCCGAGCGGAGCCGTCTTTTTCCCCTATGGCAATCAGGCGGTGGGAGAAGGGTTTGACGCTCGTCTCCAGCCCTGGGATCGCTTCGATCCCGGCATGGAGTGGCACCCAATGGCCTATGCCAAGTGCGAGGATGGCTCCTGTGTGGCGCAGCAGGTGGAGCAGGTCTTGGCCGTGGCCTCTCCCCAAACCTTTGTCTGCCCGGCCATTGCCGGCCTGTGGGGACAAGCGCAGCGAAAACGCCCCAGCCTGGAAGCCCAAATGGCAGAGCTGGCCCGCCGCTTCCCGCAGTTGCCCTGTGTGAGTCACTTTGCCCTCTCTTGGATCGAGCCGGAGCTGGAACGCAGCCGTCGCACTTGTCAACTCTGATGCCCATCTCAATCTATGAGCGCCGAACAATTCGAGCTGATTAACCGCTTGTTTCAACTCACGTTTCAAATCGGGGATCGCTTGGGATGTGAGTCTTCGGATCCTGCTCAGTTATTGCTGACCAGCCAACCTAGCCTGGAAGCAAGCCATCTATATTTCCCTTCCGATTACGTTTATGAGGCTCTGGATCCCGAAGTGTGGGCCAATCATGTGCTGAGGTGCCAGCTTTAGCCCAGATGGCCGATATTTTGCAACCTTACCTTTTCACCGGTGGCATCTATCGCCAAGACGAGGTTTCGTGGTGGATTTGCGCTTTTTGGATGGCTCAAGAGAGGCTAGGAACCAACGTGCTCTTGCGCGCCCACAGAGTCGAAACTTAGGCAGTTGATCCCCAAGTTCCCTCTCGTATTGAGATGGGGATCGGTGTTACTTAAAATCTACATCGACTCCGGCGCGCTCAGGCCGAGAATGCCGGTAAGCACGTTAAACAAAACCTGTCGCGTGGCCTGCACCAATTGAATGCGGGCTTGAGCCAAGAGGGGATCCTCTTTCAAAAGGGGCAAAATGCGGCAGTTGTCATAAAACTTGTTGAAATCGGCGGCAATCGCCTCGGCATAGCGGATGATCTTGTGGGGGGCGCGCTCTTCGGCAGCGGCGATCAGCTCATCGGGCAGGGCCAACAGGCGCAGCAACAGGGCCCGCTCTTCGGGTTCTTGGTAGGGCAGTTTTTGTTGCTCTGTCAAGGTAACTTTGTTAGTTAGCTCCACTTTTTCTTCTTCCTGAAGCCGCCGCAGCAGGGTACAGCAGCGGGCATGGCTGTAGTGGACATAGACCACCGGGTTGTCGAAAGTTTGCTTGACGGCCAAATCCAAATCGAAGTTGATGGGGCTGTCCATGCTGCTGCTGAGCAAAAACCAGCGGGCCGCATCCACCCCAACGCCAATTTCGGGATCGTCGATGAGATCGTTTAAGGAGACAAAATTGCCGGTGCGCTTGGACATGCGCACTTCGGTTTTCTCGCCGGTTTCCGGGTCGGTTTTGAACAATTTGACAAATTGTCCAATCAGGATCTCCAGCTTGACATCCGGGCTGAAGGCGCCCACCGCCGCATGCAAGCGACCGATATAGCCGTGGTGATCCGAGCCGAGGATGTTGATGAGCCGTTGATAGCCCCGCCGCACTTTGTCGCGGTGGTAGGCAATGTCGGCGGCCAGGTAGGTAAAGGAGCCATCCGCCTTCTGCACCACCCGATCCTTGTCGTCGCCAAACTCTTGGGTTTTGAAATAGACGGCCTCTTCCGCTCCCGGCTTGGGATCCTCACCCCGCGGCGCCTTGGCCCTGTAGAGGAAGCCGCGCTCCTGCAGCTCCTGCAAAGCCTGTTGGATGGCGCTCAGGCCCGTCTGGGGATCCGGGGCGTGCAGGCGGCGCTCGCTAAACCAGTGGTCAAACTCGGTGCGCAACTGTTGCAAAGTCTGCTTTTGCCAAGCCAGCATCTCGGCGTAGGCAAAATCGGTGTACTCTTCCGGGGTGGTGGGCAGAGGGCGGATCCCGGCCTTAACTTGATCCAGCAGCCGCCGGGCGATATCGACCAAGTAGCTGCCGTGATAGGCGTCTTCCGGCAGAGCCACCTCTTCGCCCTGCAGTTGCCGCACCCGCACTTCTAGCGACTGGCCCAAGAGCCGCATCTGGTTGCCGGCATCGTTGATGTAGAACTCCCGCTCCACCTGGTGCCCCGTCCAGCGCAGCAGGTTGGCCAGCGTGGAGCCGACAGCAGCCCAGCGCCCGTGCCCCACGTGCAGGGGCCCCGTCGGGTTGGCGGAAACATACTCCAGCAGGATGCGCTCGGGATGGGGGGCAGCAGTTTTGCCGAAATCTTCCCCCAACCGCAACAGCTCTTGTAACCGCTCGGCCAAAAAGGAATCCCCCAGCCGGAAATTGAGGTACCCCCCCCCTGCTACCTCAGTTGCAATGCCCGGCAGATCCAGGTGTTTTTGCAGAGTCTGGGCGATCTGGGCCGGCGCCATGCGGCAGAGCTTGGCCATGCCCAGAGGAGTGGGACAGGCGTAGTCGCCGTAGCGGGGATCGCTGGGAATTTGGATCGTGGGAGCAACTCCTGCCGCCTGCTCCAGCGTCAGCGATCCCAGTTGCCCTGCCTCGGAGGCCCGTCGAATGCTCTCGGATACAGCGGCGGTGAGAAAGCGAACTAGCGAGGTGGAGAGGGGTTGGGTGGCCATGGCAGAGACCTTGCCGGAAAATTCAACCCAGAGAAGAGGCGTTTTTCGATTTTGACATACTTCCGCCTGGGCTAGGCCCCTCTACCAGAGCCACTCCTGCTGTAGCGCCAAGTTAGTATCAAGTTAGATGTCTAACAAAGTTACTGAAAAGCAGAGATCATTGCGCCTCATTAACCATAGTAAATTGTTCTTCAGTTCTTAGAGAGAAACCTTGAAAACGGCAGGTTCTGCGGCCATGGCTACGCTCAAGCCCAAAGCTGCTATCGATCCCAAAGAAAAGCTAAATAAGCCTGCGCAGGTTGGGGATCCCTTCTAACGTGGAGAAAATTGCTGGGGAGTTGCCGCTTGGAAACCTTTGTTTTGATCAAGCAAGTTCCCGATCCAAATGCCAAAGCCGGCATCAACAGCGATGGCACGATCGACCGGGCCAAGGCCAAGCGGATGCTCAACCCTTTCGATCGCTATGCGCTGGAAGCGGCCCTGCAAACCAAACGGCAACACGGGGCGAGGGTGACGGCAATTACCATGGGGCCGCCCCCGGCCATCGAGGTGCTCTACGAGGCCATTGCCCACGGCGTGGATCGGGGCATTTTGATGACCGACCGCCGCCTGGCCGCTTCGGATACCTTGGCCACCGCCTATACCCTGGCCCACACGGTTCGCTACGCCGGCCAGCCCGATGTCATCTTCTGCGGGCTCCAGACCACTGACGGCGACACGGCCCAGGTGGGGCCTCAGTTGGCCGAGCGGCTGGGGATCCCTCAGGTTACCTATTGCGAGGCCTTCGAGATCCGCGATGGGATGCTGGTGGCGCGGCGGGCCATCGAAGGGGGATCCCAAATCGTGATGGTGCCTCTGCCGGCCTTGGTCACGGTAGCCAATTCGGCGCGGCGTCTGGCCTATCCTACCCTGCGCGGTGTGCAGCGGGTGCAGCGGCTGATGCGGGATGAGGCGGCGCGGGCCGAGGCCATCCAGATCCTCAACCTGGACGATGTGGGGGCCGATCCAAAGCGCTGCGGCCTCCAGGGATCCCCGACCATCGTGGCCGCCACCGAAAAAGTAGGGGAAATCGGCGGCAACTGTCAGATCTTTCAAGGGCAGCCCGTGCCGCAACTGGTGAAGGAATTGGCTCAGGCACTTGACTTGAGCCTCTACCTGGCTACCCCAGAGGCTTTACCCTCTTTCCCCTTCCGCTAACTCCACCCTCTAAACCCATTCCTTAACTTCTCAGTTGCAGCCTGCCCAAAGGTGAGTTATCGCTAAGTTGCGGAAATCTGTATAGGAATTGACCAAACTTCCCAGCCTTTCTACTTTGATGAGGAGTCGTAAGCTCTATGGAGCACAAGCGGGTGTTGATCTTCGCCGAGCAGATCAAGGGTGAGTTGCAGCCCATCGGCCTGGAGCTGTTGGGAGCGGGGCGACGGCTGGCCGATAAGCTGGAAGCCACCCTGAGCGCCCTTGTCCTCGGGCACAACATCGCTCACCTGCCCCCAATCCTGATCGGCCATGGGGCGGATCAGGTCTTCGTTGCCGACCACCCCGAGCTGGCCGAATACCGCACCCTGCCCTACCGCCGCGTTATCCTGGACTTGATCAAAAGCTGGCCCCAGCCGCCCCACACCATCCTGCTGGGATCCACCACCACCGGTCGGGACTTGGCCCCCCGTCTGGCCGCCCACCTGGAAACCGGCCTGACCGCCGACTGCACCGAGCTCGACATCGGCCCCTTCGAGTACAGCAACAGCAAAGATCCCGGCAAGTCTGGCTTCTTCCCCGACTGCCTGTACGCCATTCGGCCCAGCTTTGGCGAGTCCCTCAAGGCCCGCATCCTCGGCCCCTGGAAAAACCCGCAGATGGCCACCGTGCGCCCCGGGGTGATGCAGCCGCTTCCCTGGGACGGATCCCGCCAAGGAGAAGTGATCCCGGTGCCGGTTAACTTGGAGCCGGAGGATCTCAAGCTGCAAATTGTGGAAACGGTGCGCAACCTCTCCCAGGCCGTCGATCTGACGCGGGCCAAAGTGATCGTTGCTGGCGGCTACGGGCTGGGATCGGCAGACGGCTTTGAGCTGATGCGCGAGCTGGCCGCCTGTTTCCCCAACAGCGCCGTCGGCTCCTCCCGCAAGGCTGTGGATGCCGGCTGGATCCCCTATGCCCACCAGGTGGGGCAAACTGGCAAGACCGTCCGCCCCCAGCTCTACATCGCCTGTGGTATCTCCGGGGCCATCCAACACCGCGTCGGCATGGACAAGTCCCAGACCATCATCGCCATCAACAAAGACAGCTCTGCCCCCATCTTCAAATTTGCCCACTACGGCATCGTGGGGGATCTCTACCAGGTGGTGCCCGAACTGATCCGGCAACTGCAGCAGATGCAGGAGAAAACCCAGGCGGACTCTCCTGCCCGGCCTTCGCCAACCCCCGCCCTGCAGATCCCTATCTTGCAGGGCCGCTAATCCTCCTGGGAAAGCACTTTAGTGCAGGGCCATGGTCAACAATCCCTGCTGTCCCAGCAACACCTCCCGCAACAGGGTAACCAGGCCCACCCACACTACAGGCGCCATGTCCACCCCCCCCAGGGGCGGGATCAGGCGGCGTGTCGGGCGCAGCAAAAACTCCGTCAGGCCGACCACTGGCGAATAGGGCAGCCGAGAGGTATCCAGTTGCGGATACCAGGATAAGAAGATGCGCAGCACAAACAGAACGGTGTAGAGCGCCAGCAGCGGGCCCAGCACCCAAGTGGTGAAAATCGGCAGCATTGCTTTTGCAACAATTGAGTTTCAGGGGAGGTTCTTCACCTATTCTGCTCCAAGGAAAGCCGCCTGTGCAGATCCATCGGCTTGCCTTCAAACCAGAAGTTAGTCCTTTGGTCGCTGAAAAGGGATCCCTGGATCCGCTTCTGGCCAGTTCCAACCTAAAAGCCCGAGGAACCCAGAAATCTTCAGGATTCAAAGTGGGTTATTTCCCCAAAAAGCTCCCCTTGTGGGATGGCAGCAAGAAGGCTAGCGTCATAATGGTCATATCTTGCTGACTGCAGGCAGGGATCCCATGCAGGGAAGATTACAAGAGATCGATATCCGAAGCATCCTTCAATTGATCGAGTTGGGCCAGCGCACCGGTGAGCTTTTCGTAGAGGCCAGACCCTCCATCTACTGGTTTGTCTTTTTCTTGAACGGGCGAATCATCTACGCCTCTGAAACCGAAGGCCACATCGCCCGCCTCAAAGACTACCTGCGCCGCTTCAAGCTGGAAGCCGCCCTAGACGAAGTTCAGATCCCTCCCAAAGCTGCGGTCAATGCCCCCGAATACAACCGCCTCTGGTCTTTGCTGGAAAACCACAAGCTCAACCCCAGCCAAGGCAAGCAAATCCTGCTGGGCATGGTGCGGGAAGTCCTCTTCGACCTGCTCAGCCTCCACCAGGGCTCCTTCATTTTCGAGGCTGGATCCCCCTTGGCCCCCCAACTGACCACCTTTCCTGTCACCCCTCTGCTCGCCGAGATGGTCACCCAGGTGCAGGAGTGGAAAAAGCTGCACCCCTACATCCAAGACCCCAACCAAGCCCCCACCATCGTCA
>NZ_JANSHP010000014.1:0-20972 GCF_047502605.1 Synechococcus sp. RC10A2 | reverse complement strand
AGGTGCCGCCAACTGGCCCAGAAGCGCTGTGGATTGGGGAAGGTGCGCCAATGCAGCTCCTCGTCTGGCCCCAACACCTGCGCCATGCCTCCCCGCCTGGGGTCGATGGCGTACATGAAGGCAAAGCTGAGGGGCGGATCCCCGGGCAACGTTACCCGGCTATACCAGCCCTCGAAAAACGGCTCGGCACAGCCATCCCAGTGATAGCCGCCATGGGGCAGGGATCCCCAGTCCGTTGAGCCGTTTTGCTTAAAGCACTCTGCCACCGGAGAGCAACTCCCTCGAGAATCGCCAGAAGATAGAAAAAAGTCTATAGCTACCAAAAGAGTAATTGTATTGTTTCTATGTCTGTCTGCTTTTAGGATATCAACCAAGCTGAGATTTTAAGTCCAACTTTTTGGGACTTTTCGGCCTTAAGTTTGTGCCCTATGCGATGCTGAATACGCCCGCAGATGGGGGCACTTCGGCTGAGGGGGTAGGGTACGCCTGCGCTAGGTTAGTCGTCCGACGGTTCTATCTTGGGATCCAAGCTCTTGGCGGTAAGGCGCAAGGCTTCCGCCTGATCCATCACTCGAGGCGCTTGCACTGCCGTCTCAACCCCTTGCCGATAGCTCTCCCACAAGGGCATTTCCGGGTAGGTTTGCTGCAATTTTTTGATCTCATCTAGCAGAGCGCCCAGCCAGCCAGACGTACCCCAGGTGAGCAAAAACTGCAAGGGATTCCAGAGGTTGAGTTGCCGCCCCAATTCGTTGAGGCTTTCGTTGCGAATGGGCGGGTCGAAGATGTCGGCCACCGTCATCAACTGGCGCGCCAAGAGCGGCCTGAGGGTTGTCTCAGCAGCCTCCACAACGGCGGGAAGAGCGGCTTGGATGCGCTCGGGACTGGGAATGTGCCGGGCCTGGGGCAAAGCTTGCAGCAGCAACTCCAGGCGTCGCCCCGCCTCTGCCGACTCCAAAGCCGATTCTAGGGTTGTGCCCACGCTGAGAAACACTTCTCCCGTCAACAGCCGCACGGCGTCGATAACCAAGTGGTACAGGGGCGGGATCGCCAGCTTGATCCACTCGCTCTGGAAAAACTCCCGCAGCCGCCGCGCCAGATAGTCCCCCACTTGGGTGGTTTGGATCCCCACTTGGGTGAGGGAGAGGTACCAGTCGGGGGGGGATCCCTTGGGATCAAGCCACTGGCGCAGAGTTTGCCATTCCTCTTCTGTGAGGGCAGTTCGCCCCTGTTTTAAGACGCTGCGCCGCAGCTTGCCCTCGGCATTCAAGAGCTTGCGCAGCTCCGGTGTGCCCAGCAAAGAGAGGGCGCCTGCGGATCCCACGCTGCCGATCTCGACAGCAATAAGGGCGGCCAAGAGGGCGGCTGAGGCTTCCACTTGGATCTCGCCGCTTTTGTCCATCACCAAAGGTAGGCGGCTGTTGCCATAGGCCCGCAGGCTCATCGCCTCCAAGGTAGAGCGCTGCTCAGAGGTCAAGGCCCCCGCCCAGGCAGGGATGCCGTTGGTGGCTGCTTCGGGGTGTGGTGGCTCCTGCAGGCTGTGATACAGCAGGCTGGCCACCCAGGCTCGGTCGGCGGCCCGTTCCAGAGAGCCGATGACCACCTCCCATTGGCAGG
The DNA here is from genome assembly GCF_047502605.1 of Synechococcus sp. RC10A2. Lineage (NCBI taxonomy): Bacteria > Bacillati > Cyanobacteriota > Cyanophyceae > Synechococcales > Synechococcaceae > Synechococcus > Synechococcus sp. RC10A2. The sequence continues at coordinate 19,358 of NZ_JANSHP010000014.1, read as the reverse complement.
GGTTGAGCAGAGGCAAAAGCGCTTGCAGCTCTCGCCGGAGGGGCTCTGGAGAGGTTGTGGCTCTGGCTTTGTCTAGAGTTGCCTGCAGCCGATCTCGCGCCTCGCGGCACAGGCCGCCCCACTCCAGTTGCCAACGAGCTAGGGTCTGCTGCACTGTTTCTTCGGAGCGTCGGGGCAGCTCCTGCCAGCCCGCCTCCAGTTGCCGCCACAGCTCCTCCCAGTTCAGATCCCCGGCCCTAGAAGGTGGAGAGTTCGCCGGCGCGGCAGGTGGGGCAGCGTTGGGATCGAGATTGGGGGAGAAGAACTCAGGCATGGGCAAACTTGGCCTCAGGGGCATTACCGGCATTATAGCTAGGGGTAAAAGGCAAGCTGCGGTAAGCCCAAGGTTTCCGGCCACCCCATCATTAGGTTGAGGCATTGCACCGCCTGCCCGGCCTGTCCCTTCATGAGGTTGTCGATTACCGACAGGACAATGACTCGGTTGGTGCGGGTATCCACTTCCACCCCAATCATGCAGGTGTTGGTGCCGGCAACCCACTTGGTTTGCGGGTAAACGCCGCGGGGCAGCACCTTGACCCAGGGGGATTGGCGATAGAAGGCGTTGTAAATGGTGATGAGATCTTCGCCCACAAGGCCGGGATCCCGCAGGTTGGCGTACAAGGTGACGTGGATACCCCGCACCATCGGCACGAGGTGGGGCGTAAATTGTACAGTGATGGGAGTGTGGGTGAGGTCACTGCAGGCCTGCTCGATCTCGGGTGTGTGCCGGTGTTGGGCCACGCCATAGGCCCCCAGAGAGCCATCTACCTCGGCAAATAGGGATCCCAGCTTGGGGGTGCGGCCCGCGCCAGAGACGCCGGACTTGGCATCGAAAATAAGGCTGTCCAGCTCCACCAACCCCTGCCGCAGCAGGGGGGCAACCGCCAACAGGGAGGCCGTGGGGTAGCAGCCGGGGCAGGCTACCAGTTGGGCTTGGGCAATGGCCTCCCGGTAGAGTTCTGGCAGCCCGTAGACCGCTTGCTCGTTGGCCTGGCGATAGGCAGGGCTGGGCCAGTTGGGATCCGTCTGCCCCAAGCGATACCAGGATTGGTAGGTGGCCAGGTTGCGAAAGCGGTAGTCTGCTGAGAGATCGAGAACTTTGCACCCTTTGGCCAGCAAAGGCGGCGCCAGGTCTGCCGCCAGGCCGTTGGGCAGAGACAAAAAGACAACGTCGCTGCTAGCAGCAATGGCCTCCACATCCACAGGCTGGATGGTCAAATCCACCGCCTGGGCCAAGTGAGGATAGAGATCCCCGTAGCGTTTGCCGGCGCTGTCTTGACCGGCCAGGTAGGTGATGTGCACGCCGGGATGCTCGCTGAGCAGCCGCACCAACTGCACCCCTCCATAGCCGGAGGCCCCGACGATGGCGACGCGGACGGGATCGGTGGGAGGAAGAGAACGAGGCGCCGTAGTGGCCATGGGGGCTGCCTGTGCAGAATTGCAAAACTGACGGTTTGCCTTACTATTTATCGCATTTGCCGCTGCCTTGGTTGAACTCACCTGCTCTGTTGGGCTCAGTGTTGCCTGAGCCGGGAGTTATACTGGGCTCACGCGAGCCGCCCAAGCCTCGGCAGCCGCCTTGGCTGTTGAGGTCTTGCCCAGAGATGTTCCCTACCTCGTCGGGAAGGGTTGTATGTACTACGAACAATTGATCAACATGATCCTGCGAGCCCGCGGCCAAAGCAGCCGCCACGGCCTGGATCAGGAAACTTTAACCCTCTACTCCGAAGGCCCCTACACCCTCTACAAGCTCACCTCCCATTTCGACCGCCGCTCCATTTTTGTTTTGGCCCAAAACCAGCGGGATATGTTTGTCTCCGGAGATGCGTTTCACAGCAAGTTGATCCCGGGAGAATGGCAGGAGTGGCTGCACCAGAAGGCTTTGGCTGTTGCCGACAAGACACCCCAGGCCAGCTAGCCGGCGAGGGCCAAAACGCCGGGCTGAATCTGCCGGGGCACCACTGAGAGCCGATCCAACTCCGCACAATAGGCCAGGTCCCTGTCGCTTTCAGGGCTAATGGCCAGTAGCCGCTGCCCATGGCTGGAGCGCCGCAACAGGCTCAGGAGATTGTCTTGCCAAGTTTGGTAGAGGGCCAGGGCGGCCACTGCCTCGTCGTTGCCCAACTGCTCCTCCGAACAGCCCAGGCGATGCAGAATGGCTCCGGCACAGGCGGTGTCTTCCAAAGCAAAAGCCCCCTCCCAGCCAGCTCCCACCAGCCACACCTCGGCAAAAGCTCCTTGCCTGAGAAACTCCACCACTGCTCCCAAGTTCACCAGGGCTGCTGTGATCAACACTGGGATCCCTTCTAAGCGCTGAAGGGTGCGGGTGCCGTTGGTGGTGCTCATGAAGATGCGCTTGTCCCGCACACGCTCCGGCGTATACTCGCGGGGGGAGTTGCCTAGGTCAAAGCCCGCCACTGTTTTGCCGCCTCGCTCCCCAGCTAAGAGCCGTTTGGAGGCCGGCCAGCTCTGGCTGGTCGTTTGCAAGGGTTGTAAATCGGCAAACACCTGCACGGCCTCTGCCCCTGCGGCCAGGGCTGTGGCAATGGTGGTGGTGGCCCGCAGCACATCAATGGCCACTGCGCAGGCTGGGATCCCTGCCGGAGGGACTTGCTCAGGGGTGTGGAAGTGGAAAAGTTGCATGAGAGAGGGAGCAAAAAAGGTTCAACTAGAGCCCCACGAGAGCTTATTAGAACTCACGCCGGGCAAACACCAGCACCGTCAAAATGAGCAGCAAAACGGTGTAGATCAGACCGTAAAGCGCGTCGCCAAGGAGCTGGGTGGGCGGAGGAATTTGGCCGTAAACGGCAGCATCTCTTAGGTTAAAGCGCTCCAGATCTGGCAAGACTAAGTAGATTACCTCGAACACCTTGCCGAAGCCTGTGTCTTCCACTAGCTTGCTTAACTGCAGCAGGGCACGGCTCGTGTGGCCCATAATGAACAGGGCAATGGTGTAGAGGGTAGCCAAAATCGGGGAGGTAAAAACCCCAAACAGCAGCGCTGCTGCCACAATCAGCACCAGTTCCAAAAAGGTAAAAACTGTTGCCCAGAGAACGGCCCAGGGGGAAATGGGGGCCTGCACCACCCGCAGGCTGAGCAAAAAGACAGCCGTCATCATTGCTAGCAGCACCGACAGCAAAGCCGACAGGCCCAGATGCTTGCCGACAATAAACTCCGCCCGGCTCATGGGTTTGGCAATCAGCACGTAGACCGTGCGCCTCTCGATCTCTTTATTTACCAGCCCCGTGCCGACGAAAATGGCCACCACCAGCAACAGGAAGTGGATGGCGGCCAGACCCAAATCGGCAATGATCTTGTTGTGGGCCTGGTTGGCTACCTGGGGAATCAAAACGATGGCCCCCAGCATGGCCACCGCAAACACCATCACCAGATAAAGAACGCGATCCCGAATGGTTTCCCGAAAAACATTCTGGGCAATGGCCACGACGCGCCCTGCATCCATAGGCTGGCCTCAAGCGAGCGACAACCGGCTATACACTTGTAGAAGCCCAGCTTCATTCTATGCAGTTCCAGGCTCAGATTCAGATCCACCTGCGCCCCTCGGTACTGGATCCTGCCGGGGCTGCTCTCCAGGCTAGCCTGCATCAGCTAGGGCATACCCAGGTGCAGGGAGTGCGCATTGGCAAACACATCCAGCTGCAGCTAGAGGCCCCTGACGCCGAAACTGCCCGAGAGCAGGTGAGCAAGCTGTGCGAGCAACTGCTGGCCAATCCAGTAATCGAGACCTATCAAATCCAAGTGGAGCCTCTAGAGGGCTGATCTCTCACCAAGAAGCTCTCTCGCTCCAGCCCTCACCGCTTTTGCCTTCGCCCCAAGGGATCCCCATGGCCAAGGTAAGGTTTGGCATTGTTGTTTTTCCTGGCTCCAATTGTGACCGCGACGTAGCCTGGGTAACCCGCGGCCTCTTAGGCTGTCCGACGCGACTCATCTGGCACCGGGAAACCGATTTGTCAGGGCTGGATGTGGTGGTGCTGCCGGGGGGATTCAGCTACGGAGATTACCTGCGGGCGGGCGCGTTGGCCCGTTTTGCGCCGGTAATGGGGTCTCTAGCCGAGCACGTAGCCCGGGGGGGCTATGTCTTGGGCATTTGCAATGGCTTCCAGATCCTGACAGAGGCGGGCTTGCTGCCAGGGGCGCTGCTGCGCAACGCTAATCTGCACTTTATCTGCGACCGAGTGAGGATCCGCGTGGAGCGGCCAGATCTGCCCTGGACAAGCGCCTACCCCCCGTCCGCCCTTGTAACCCTGCCGATTGCCCATGGAGAAGGACGCTACGTCTGCGAGGCCGACACCCTGAAGCAGCTGCAAGATGGGGGTCAGATTGTCTTCCGCTACGATCCCGTTGCCCCCAACGGCTCGGTGGATAACATCGCCGGCATTTGCGATCCCAGCGGTCGCATTCTCGGCTTGATGCCTCACCCAGAACGCGCTGCCGACCCCGATTTGCCAGGCCAGAATGGGATCCCTTTTTGGCAGTCGATTGTGCAAAGCCTGTCCAGTTAGCCCTGCTGAGCCTGAGCCAACACCTGGCGCACTTGGTTCACCATCTCCTCGTGATCCACGACTGGCTTGGCAATGTAGCCATCGGCCCCACTCTGGGCCAAAAAAGTCTCCCGGTCGCCCCGCATGGCGTGGGCCGTTACCAAGAGGATGGGAATGGAGCTGGTGCGGGGATCCCCCTTAAGCAGCTGGGCAATGCGGATCCCGTCCACTGCCTCGCCGCGAAAGGTGCTCTGGGAGAGGGAGACATCTAGCAAAATGACGTCTACTTCACGGGCTTGGGCCAGCTGCAGAATCTGCTCCACATCCTGGCTGTGAAAGACCTCAAACCCGCCTCGCCGCCGCAACACTTTGTCGAAAACGCGGGCGTTAATTGGATCGTCTTCCACCAGCAGCACTGTTGCCATCGCTAACCTGAAGTTGACTTGGTTGCGAACTCGAGCCGCAGCAATCCCCGTAGTTCTGGAAACCATCCCGAAGCAATTCTAGCCATCCCATTCGAGCAGTGGGACAAGAGCTCCCCCTCCAAAATACTGATAACAAATCTCAATAAAGCTCAATAAAGTAGCGCCAGTAGCTACCCCCTCTGCCAGCAGGAGAGGACAGCTACCGTTTTGAAAACAGCTTTGCTGGGTTGCCTGGGGGATACTCTACCAGCCTGGAACCGAGCGCCCTCTGAAAACAAAACAAAAACAAGGCCGGGGATTTTTCCGGCCTTGTACGGGGTACAACTGCCGTCTCTTTTGGCCGCCTCAACCCACTCAACACTCTCAGCAAGCCGACAACAGCAGCCCCTGGCGCAGGTTACTTCTTCTGAATCCTAGGAGTTTCGCGAAAGGCGACGGCAAAAAACAGAAGGCCCAGCGTCAAAAACAGAATAAAGGTGTAGGTGATGGCTTCCATACCAACCTCCAAATCAGAATCCTAAGGGGGCTTGATTCCAGATTAGCTCAAAGCCGCCAGCACCCCCTCTCCCCAGAGAAACAGAGTGCCGGCGGTCATCCCGCGAGAAAGCCTTACGCTTCTTGCACCTTGCGCGTGGTGGGATCCCCCACTTTCTGGAAGACGCCGAATTCCACCATTTCCTCGCTCATGTTCGGGTCAATACCGGCGAACACATCCCGGAAGAGAGTACGGGCGCCGTGCCAGATGTGCCCGAAGAAGAACAGCAGCGCAAAGACCGCGTGGGCGAAGGTAAACCAACCGCGGGGGCTGGTGTGGAAAGTGCCGTCGGCCTTAGGCGTTTCGCGGTCGAACTCGAAGAGCTGGCCCAACTGAGCCATACGGGCATACTTTTTAACCGTTGGCGGGTCAGTGAACACCTGACCGTCCAGCTTGCCGCCGTAGAACTCCACCGTCACGCCCACCTGCTCAAAGCTGTAGCGTGACTCGGCGCGCCGGAAGGGAATGTCCGCCCGCACCACGCCATCGGCGTCCCGCAGGATGACGGGGAACGTCTCGAAGAAGTTGGGCATGCGTTGCACCGTCAGCTCCCGACCTTCACGGTCCCGGAAGACGGGGTAGCCCAGCCACTCGATAGCAATACCGTCTCCCTTGTTCATCGGACCAGCCCGGAACAAACCACCCTTGGCCGGGCTGTTACCCACGTAATCGTAGAAGAGCAGCGACTTGGGGAGAGAATTGTAGGCCTCGCTGCGGGTCATCCCGGCCTCCATAGCGGCATTGACGCGCCGGTTAATTTCCTGGTTGAAGTAGCCGGAATCCCATTGGTAGCGGGTGGGGCCAAACAGCTCCACAGGAGTGGTGGCACTGCCGTACCACATCGTCCCGGCCACCACAAAGCCGGCAAAAAACACGGCCGCAATCGAGCTGGAGAGCACGCTCTCAATGTTCCCCATGCGCAGAGCCTTGTAGAGGCGTTGGGGTGGGCGTACTGTAATGTGAAACAGGCCGGCAATGATGCCCACGATGCCCGCGGCAATGTGGTGGGCCACCACCCCGCCAGCGTTGTAGGGGTTAAACCCTGCCGGCCCCCACTCCGGCGCCACCGGCTGCACATGCCCTGTCGTCGCGTAGGGGTCGCTGACCCACATCCCTGGGCCAAACACCCCCGTCAGGTGAAAAGCCCCAAAGCCGAAACAAAGGATCCCGGCCAAGAGCAGGTGGATCCCAAAAATCTTCGGCAAGTCCAAAGCCGGCTCGCCGGTACGGGGATCCCGGAACAGCTCCAGATCCCAGTACACCCAGTGCCAGCAGGCGGCCAAAAAGAGCAAGCCAGACAAAACAATGTGAGCAGTGGCTACCCCTTCAAACGTCCAGAAGCCGGGATTGGCCACGCTCTCGCCGTAGATATTCCAGCCGCCCCAGGAGTTGACCACCCCCAGACGCACCATGAATGGCATGACGAACATGCCCTGACGCCACATCGGATTCAGGACAGGATCCGATGGATCGAAAATAGCCGTTTCATACAGCGCCATCGATCCGGCCCAACCTGCCACCAGCGCAGTGTGCATCAGGTGTACCGCGATCAGGCGACCTGGGTCATTTAATACAACGGTGTGGACCCGGTACCACGGTAGTCCCATAAAGCTCGATCCTCCACGTTCTCCAACACTTGCGCGATATCCAGTCAAAAAACTGAAGCCGACATCTTCACCTGGGATCCTTACCTAAGCAGTCTCTTCAGTGTCGAGGGGTGCCGCACCCACCTAACCCAAGAGCGCACCCAGTGAGGACATCGCTCTCAGAATTTTCATCACAGGCATCAAACAGTATAACGAAACGCAACTGACCTGAGCGGCTTCAGGCGGGATGCCCTCTTATCTGCCATCATCTTCCCAGATCTCTCGCCAAAGATTAAAAATATGATTTAAAGTGTAACAATACTTAGCAAACCCTGGAGCTTTCCTGGCTCAATCTGAAAGGTGTCGTGGTTTCGGGCGAGATTATGGCAACGATTCGCTTTGTCAACGAGAATAGAGAGATCGTCGTCGCGGAAGGCGCTAACCTGCGCTTGAAGGCGCTGGAGAACCAGATCGACCTCTACAAGATGATGGCCAAGCTGCTCAACTGCGGCGGCAACGGCCAGTGTGGCACCTGTGTGGTGGAGATCGTCGAGGGAGCCGAGAACCTCTCTCCCCGCACCGAGGCGGAAAACCGCAAGCTCAAGCGCAAGCCCGATACCTATCGTCTCGCCTGCCAGACGAAGGTATTGGGGGATGTTGCGGTGAAGACGAAACCCTAGAGCCGGCTTGGCCGCTTTTGGGCAAGGCGTACCTGAGAATGGTATGCTAGCTGCCAGTTGGGTTTGCGGCGTGTGCAGCTATGGAGACGAACTACCTGGGCCTTTTGGCCACCATTTTGGTTATTCTGGTGCCCTCGATCTTCCTGGTGATCTTGTACGTGCAGACTTCCAGCAAGTCGGAGAGCTGACCTAGGCCCATGAAGGCAAGTCTTACCTCCTGCTGAGGAACCAAGGCTCACAGTCGACGATGACATCCAAAGCTCGACGGGGATCCCCGCTGGAAAAGGGGATCCCTCTACTTTTTGCGCCAAGCTGTTTTTTGCGCCAAGCTGTCCCTTGGCCGAGGCCCTCTCCACCTGGAGCCCTCCGGCAACGGTTCCTGCCTGTCTGTGTTGCCTGCGAGAAGGTTTCCGCTTCCCTAGCTAGAAATCTATAGCCTTCATCGGAAAACTTGATTTTTATCTATCCTAGTTTGCCACTAGGATGCCTCTTAAGATTTTTTACAGGATCTCAGTAGGCGATGGGGTCAGGCGGGATTCCTGGCCGTAAGGAGGATTATGAGTTTGGACGGGCTGGTCAGAACCGCGTGGTTAATTCCCCTCTATGCGCTAGTGGCGTGGCTGGGGGCGTTGATTTGGTCCCCTGGGATCACCCGGCGCACCGGCCCCCGACCGGCGGGCTATCTAAATGCGCTGCTGACCTTGGTGGCGTTCTTGCACAGTGTGGGGGCGCTGGTGGCGATTTGGGATCAGCCGGCGCAGGTGATTCGGCTGCCCTGGCTGCAGGTAGGGGATCTGGTGTTGGAGCTGCCGCTGCAGGTTTCATCGCTAACGCTGGGGGCCTGCGCCGTGGTGACGGGGCTAAACCTGGCGGCCCAGATCTACGGCTTTGGCTACATGGAAATGGACTGGGGCTGGGCGCGGTTCTTCTCGCTGCTGGGCCTGTTTGAGGGGGGGATGTGCGCTCTGGCTCTGTGCGACTCTTTGTTTTTCAGCTACGTCATCCTGGAGATTTTGACTCTGGGCACCTACCTATTGGTGGGCTTTTGGTATAACCAGCCGCTGGTGGTCACCGGGGCGCGAGATGCTTTCTTAACCAAGCGCATCGGCGACCTCTTGCTCTTGATGGGGGTTATTGCCATTTATCCCCTGACGGGATCCTGGGAGTTTGAGGACTTGACGGCTTGGGCAAAGTCGGTGCAAGCAGGAGCTATCTCTGTGGATCCGAACTTGATCGCCTTGGTGGGGCTGGGGTTGCTGGCCGGCCCTGTGGGCAAGTGTGCCCAGTTCCCTCTGCATCTGTGGCTGGATGAGGCGATGGAGGGGCCGATCCCTGCCACAATCTTGCGCAACGCCGTGGTGGTGGGCACAGGGGCCTGGGTGTTGATCCGCCTGCAGCCGCTCTATGCTCTTTCCCCAACGGTGTTGCGGCTGATGCTGGTGATCGGGGGGCTGACGGCAGTGGGGGGATCCCTGGTGGCCCTGGCCCAAATTGATGCCAAGCGGGCCTTGTCCTACCTGGTGAGCGCCTACATGGGCTTGATCTTTGTAGCGGTGGGCACAGGACACACGCAACAGGCCTACCAACTGCTGCTCACCTATGCGCCGGCGATGGCCTTGCTGGTGATGGCGCTGGGCATGGTGATCTGGAACAGCATTACCCAGGATCTGCGCTATCTGGGGGGCTTGTGGTCGCGGCGGCCCATTTCCGGCCTGTGCTTTTTGACGGGGATGGCCGGCATGGTGGCCCTGCCGCCTTTCGGCTCCTTCTGGGTGCTGACGGATCTGTGGCAGCAGTTGGCGCAATCGGGGCAGGGGCTGTGGGCGGCAGTGGTGCTGGTCACCAACGCGGTAACGGCGCTGGGGCTGACGCGGGTATTCGGCCTGGTTTGGGGAGGCAAGCCGCAGCAGATGAGCGAGCGCTCCCCAGAGGTGCACTGGCCGATGATGTTGCCCAGCACGGCCATGATGGGGGTGACGCTGCATGTGCCGATGATTCTGGCGGCCTTGGATCTCTTGCCGGCTCTGCAGGGGATCCCGATTGCGGTGATGGCCGGATCCAGCTTGGCGGGCATCGCGTTGGGAGCCTGGCTGTACCTGCCGCGGGGGCGGCGGCCAGTGGACTGGGCTTTCTTGGCCGACTGGCAGGATCTGCTGGCCAACGACTTCTACACCCCCAAGCTCTACCGCGCCAGCGTGGTGTTTGTGGTGCGCATCATTTCTGAGGTTACGGCCCTCTTTGACCGCTACGTGGTGGACGGCGTGGTGAATTTGACCAGCTTAGTTGTGCTGGCAGGAGGTCAGGTTTTGAAATACACCACCTCCGGCCAGTTGCAGGCCTATGTGCTGACGATTGTGGTGGGGGTGGCCCTGCTGGGCTGGCTAATTCTCTAGGCAGAGGGGGACGGAGTCCTTAAGAAAGAGGGAAAAGACCATGCTGAGTGCCTTGATTGTGTTGCCGATTTTGGGATCCCTGCTGCTGTTCCTGGGCTTGGGAGGGCGCAAGCTGGCGGTGGTCTTGGCCGGGATCCCGTTGGCCATCTCGCTATTTCTGTTTACCCGCTTCGACGTGCAGGCGACCGGCTTTCAGTGGGAGCAGCGGTGGGATTGGATCCCGCAAATCGGGCTGAGCTACTCCCTGGGCTTGGACGGGCTGGCTTTGTTGATGGTGGCCCTGAACGGGCTGCTCACTCTCATCGCCATTTTGACGGCTGAGCCGGAGACCAAGCGGCCCAATCTCTTTTACGGCTGCATTCTGCTGATGAGTGGGTCGGTCAACGGGGCTTTTGCCGCCCAGAACCTGCTGTTGTTTTTCCTCTTTTACGAGCTGGTGCTGATCCCGATCTACTTGCTCATTTCCATCTGGGGCAGCCCCAAGCGGGATTATGCCGCCATCAAGTTTTTGATCTACACCGCTGTTTCCGCCGTCTTCCTGTTGGGGGCGTTTCTGGCCGTCTACTGGCTGGGGGATCCCCATACTTTTGAGCTGGCCGAGATTCGCATCAGCTCCCTGGGCCCCGCTGCCCAAACCCTGGCCCTGTTGGCTTTGATTGTGGCCTTTGGCATCAAGATGCCGCTGGTGCCCTTCCACACCTGGCTGCCCGACGCCTACGGCGAGTCTTCCCCGCCGGTGGCGGTGCTGCTGGGAGGGGTGCTCTCCAAGTTGGGCACCTATGGTCTGTTTCGCTTTGGGCTGCAGGTGTTTCCCCAGGCTTGGGCCGATCTGAGTGGGCTGCTGGCCTGGTGGGGGGCTATTGCTGTGCTGTCGGGGGCTTTGGCGGCCATCGCCCAAAAAGACATCAAGCGCATGGTGGCCTACAGCTCCATCGGCCATATGGGCTACATCCTGCTGGGTATGGCGGCGGCCACGCCGATTAGCCTGACGGGGGCGATGGTGCAGATGGTCTCCCACGGCCTGATTCTGGCGCTGCTGTTTGATCTGGTGGGCCTGGTGGAGCGCAAGGTGGGAACGCGGGATCTGAACGTGCTCAACGGCCTGCTCAATCCTCTGCGCGGCCTGCCCACCGTGAGCGCCCTGTTGATCTTGGGCGGCATGGCCAGCGCCGGGATCCCGGGCTTGGTGGGCTTTGTGGCCGAGTTTTTGATCTTCCAGGGCAGCTACCAAGATTTTCCGTTGCCCACGTTGCTCAGCATCTGCGGCACCGGCTTGACGGCGGTGTATTTTGTGATTTTGCTCAACCGCACCTGCTTCGGCAAATTGGACAACCGCACCGCCTACTACCCCCGGGTGCAAGGTTGGGAGCGGATCCCGGGCTTTCTTTTAACTGCCTTGATCGTCTGGTTTGGGATCCAGCCCATGAACCTGGTGAAATGGCCCCAAACCTTGGCCTTTACTCTATCCACCCAGGTGGCTCAAGCCCAGACGCTTGTCATCGCGGAAGCCGAACATTCTTCTCCCTCCAGTTTGCTGCAGGGATCCCTGATGGACAACGCAAGCTCATGACTTTCTCCCCTAGCCGAAGGCAGTGAAGAGTTGGAGACTTTTTCCATGACGACGACCCTGGTTACGCCCAAGCTCCCCCCTTCCACCCATCCCTTTGCCGAGGTGGTGCATCGCCTCGAGGCAGGGGGATCGATGCTGCCGGATACGCCGGAAAACCTGATGCAAATTATCGGCCTCTACAAAGCCTATGCGGTGCCGATGGACTTTTACTGGCGCGATCTGCTCTACATTGCCGAGCAGGTGTTTGTGGATCCCTTGCCCTTTTTTAAGTTCATCATTCCCGAAGAATATTTGAAGCTGGCCAACCACTACGCGGGGGATAATGCCGATTTGCGCATTTGGCGCGGCCCCGCTACGGCCCACCCGGAACTGCTGGAGTTCATGGAAAAAGGGGAGCTCAAGCGCAAGCTGCCGCGGATTTTGCATCACCTTTGGCATGACCGCATCAACATGGAATTTGCCGAAGAATGTATGCGGGCCATGCTCTGGCACCGGGATATGGGAGGCCTGCTGGATCCCTATATGGATTCGGAAGAATACAAGCAAAATGCCGACCGCGCCATCCGCGCCTACTGCCAGGGCAACCCCCTTTTGACCGGCCTGTACAAGCTCTTTCCAGACATGTTTCTGGAACTCTGCCGCCAGGCCACCATGTATTCGGTGCTGGGCCTGTTTTGGGAGGTGATGGCCCCCGTCTTTTTTGAGATGAGCGATCTCTACGACGAGGGCAAAATCACCAGCGTGCCGGAGGCGATGAACTTTTTGGTTAACGGGATCTTCGCCGTTGCCGGGCGGCCCATTTATCACCGGGTGCGCATTCGAGGAGAGTGGTACGACATTGTGCCCAAATCCAAAGGATTCACTTGGCTATACGAGGCGGCTTTCCCCTATGTGGAAGCGGTGTTTTATCGCACCTCTCCCTTCCGCGGCACCAAGTCCTACAACGCCCAAGCCAACGAAGTTCCCACCAACCAATTGGATTTCCACTACGGGGTTCTCTACGCCGATAAGTTTCCGGTGGGCAGTGCCGGGATCCCGCCGACCCTTTTGCACCAGGATATGTACCACTTTTTGCCCCAGTATTTGGTGGAGTATTACCGCAAGCATTGCCGTGGTGAAGACGACATGCTGATCCAGCTTGGGATCAGCTTCCAGCGCTCCATGTACAACGTTACTTCAGCCGTGATCCAGGCGGGGAGAGCCGCTTTCTTGTATCCTCTGGACGATCCCAACCCGCGGCATTTGATGATGAACCGCCGTTATTTTGAGGGACAGCTCAATCGCTTCACCCGACCGGAATACGGCATCCGCGAGGCAGCCCGCCTCTCCTATATTCAGGATCAAAACTACCGCTAGTTGAGGACAATTACGCCGATTTCAGGTGGTCGGTTTTGGCTTTCCCTTTTCCCGATCCTGCTTGGACCCAACTGCTCTTCTGAACCTGCCGTCCAGACCTTTATTCCCACTTCAGCAAAACAAGGATCTTGGCCATGCCTGATATTGTCGATATTGCAGTTTCTGCTGAGGGTTTTTCCACCTTGGTTACAGCCGTGAAGGCGGCAAACTTGGTGGATACTTTGAAAGGCCCTGGCCCTTTCACTGTTTTTGCGCCCACCGATGCGGCTTTTGCCAAGTTGCCCCCCGGCACCATCACCACCCTAGTGCAAAACATCCCCCAATTGACTCGCATTTTGTGTTACCACGTGGTGCCCGGTCGCCTGAAAAAGGCGGATTTGGCCAAGTACCAGCGTGTAGGCTCGGTAGAGGGATCCCCCATCGATTTGTTTATCGAGGGGGACGTGTTTGAGGTGAACAATGCCACCGTTATCCAGGCGGATATCGAGGCGGACAACGGCATCATTCACGTCATCGACACCGTGATCCTGATGCGCCCCCACTGGTTCTGGCCGATCATGCTCTCGGGAGAAACAGGGAAAAGCGAGGGCCAAAGCTTGGCTAGCGACCGCAGAGTCGATACACCGGCAAGGTGAAATGAAAACTGCTGCCCTTGCCCAGGATCGATTCCACCCAAATCTGGCCATAGTGGGCGCGCACGATGCGACGGCAAAGGGAAAGGCCAATGCCATAGCCTTCCTGCTGTTGGTCGCGGGATAGGCGCACCGCATCGGAGAAGATGTTCTCTTGCTCGGCTTCCGGGATCCCAGGGCCGGTGTCGCTGACGGTCACCTGTACCTTTTGGCTGGTGCGGTGGAGGATGTTGAGGCGGATGGATCCCCCGGCGGGAGTGTACTTGATGGCATTGTCCAACAGGTTGAAAATAACCTGGCGGATCTTGTCGGGATCCACGTGAACTGTGGGCAGATCCACCGGAATATCGGCTTGAAACTGCAATTGCTTGGCTTGGATGCGAGGCAGTAGCTCCTCGATCACTGGCTGGCATAGGCTGGCCAACTGAGTTTCCACGGCTCGAATCCGCAGCTCCGAGGCACTGCCACGGGCCGACTCGAGAATATCGGTGATCATGCTGTCCATCTTGCGCAATTGCTGGCGGGCATGCTCGAACAACTGCCGCTCCACCGCCTTGTCCAGGGATCCTTCTCGCCCTTGCTGTAGGGTTTCGACCGCCAGGGCTGTAGCCGTCAGGGGGCTGCGCAAATCGTGCACCAGCATGGCCAGAACGCGGTCTTTGAAGTCCAACTGCTCCCGCAGTTGGGCGCGCTCCTGGCGCAGCGAAAACACCTCTTCCGACATTTGCAACAACGCCTCGGTGGTCGGGGGAGGAGCAGGATCTTGACCCGCCTCTTCCTGGTAGGAAACCAAAGCCGCCTGACCCTGCCAGCGGGGCCACCACACTTCCAACTGCGTCGCCAGATCTTCGCCCGCCAAGACCTGAGCCGGCAGGGGTTCTGCTTTCACCAAGGCTGGCGTCACCACCAACTTGTAGTGCTCTGCTAGGTAGGGGTGCTCCTCCAGCGGTACCACCTTCAGATGGGCAGGATGCTGGCCCGGCAGCCCCTGGATGTGCCGACGCAATTGCTCCGCCAGTTCCTCGATATTGGCTCGACCCTGAGCAAACAACAGCAGGCGAATGCCAGAACGGGTGGAGGTGCGATCTAGCGAAGTTTGCATAGGCAAAAGTCCCAAGGGCCAAAGATGAGGTCTGCAGCAGCAGAGGTTGCCGCCAACGAAACCCGGCTCCCTCGCTGCCCGTCCTTTACCTTCCTAACACTTAACTTTGGGAAAAGTTTAGGAGGGAACATCAAAGGCAGTGAAACTCAGTGAAACAGATACGCCAGCCCTACCAACACTGCCAGCAACCCCGCTGTTGTCAGAGTGAAGTGCAGGAGGGAGGTTTTGCCTTTACGCACCATGTTGCGCATGGCCAGGCGGGTATAGCTCACCTGAGGCGAGGATCCCTTCTCAACAGGGGTGGAGCTGACAGGAGAGGGCTGCGACATCGGGATGGCCGGAACAAAAGCTGAACACTACCTTTAACCTAGCCCAATCCACCCCTCTTGATAAATACCCCCTGCCCCCCAGGGCGCTGGCTCAGTCAAACCGGCAAGGGATCCGCAGGCACTGCTGCAACAGCTCCTGGTAATCCCGTCCGTCCATGAGAAAAGCCCCAAAGCGAGCCAGGTGCGGGTTCATCAACTGGGCGTCAAAAAGGCGAAAGCCCCGCTCCCGCAGGTGTTCCACCAGCTTGACCAGCGCCACCTTCGAAGCGTTGGGAATGCGGTAAAACATCGATTCGCCGATAAAGGCCGCCCCCAAAGCAATGCCCAGGATCCCGCCTGCTAGGGTGTCTCCCTGCCAGGTTTCAAAGCTGTGGGCAAACCCCGCTTGGTGCAGGGCAAGGTAGATCTGCTTTAATTCCGAGCTAATCCAAGTTTGGGGGCGAGCGGCACAGCCCTCCACCACTTGCTCAAAAGCGCCGTTGATCCGCACCTGAAAGCAACTGCCGCGCACCAAAGGCCGCAGCGAACGGGGACAGTGAAACCGCTCGTCCAAAGGGATCAGCGCGTGCTGCTCGGTGCCATACCAGGCCAGGGATCCGGTTTCTTCGTCCGCCATGAGGAAGTAGCCCTGGGCATATCCGGTCAGAATAGCGCCTATATCTACCTGCATGCTGTCTCTGCGCCTCTCAAGATTGCCATTCCGGCGAGAGGCTGGCAAAGTCTCCCGCATCGACCTTGGGGTGACAATCCACACAGCCGCTCACCCGCACTGGGTTGGGAAAGTCTACTTGCGGGTGCAAAGCGCGGAAGTAGCGAGACTCGGCCAGGCGATAGGGCACCGGTTCCCCTTGGCGCAGGGGACGGGAATTAGGCCGCAAATAGCCCCAAGCCAGTTGTAAAGCCACGCCGGTCAGGGGCTGGATCTGCTGGCCGTAGTGGTTGGGATCCTGTAGCAGCCGTCGCCAGGTTTCGGTGGGCAACACCTGAGCGGGCAGCGCCACATGGCAAGTGCCGCAACTGCGCACGTATTGGGCCTGCTCCAACTGGGCCTGGGTGAGGCTTTGCTGCGCTTGCGTCAGGGATCCCATCAATCCGACCAGAAGGACGATCAGGCCAAAAAGCCAAAATCGCCGCTGTCGCTTTCTCAAGGGAGCCATGCTCTCACACCAAGGTCAATGCTTTCCCAATTTAGACCAGCCCGCGAAAGATCCAGGCCCAGTTCCTGGAATTGGCTTGGCCTATCTTTGCAGAAACTCCAGAAAATCCCGCCACCAATTGCAGATCCCTTGCCACATCCGCAGCATTTCTTGGCGTATCTCTCCCGTTTCCTCCTGCAGCTAAGCCGGGCGGAGCTCGATAGCACCGCTGCGCCTGTCAAAGCGAGCCAGAGCTCCTCGGGGAGCCAGCATCAGTTTCTGCGA
The DNA here is from genome assembly GCF_047502605.1 of Synechococcus sp. RC10A2. NCBI lineage: Bacteria > Bacillati > Cyanobacteriota > Cyanophyceae > Synechococcales > Synechococcaceae > Synechococcus > Synechococcus sp. RC10A2. The sequence continues at coordinate 2,788 of NZ_JANSHP010000014.1, read as the reverse complement.
TCAGCACCTCGTGCTTTTGCACAATTCAGTTCAGCGCTTTCAGCTCCTTGCCCAGGGTTTGAGCGGTGCTGGACAGGCTGGATAGCATCAGTGGCAGCCTAGTTTTTGGACTCTCTCTCCGACAAGAGCAGGTCGCAGCCAAATCCGGCTGGGTCTAAAATAGCGGGGCTGCGGACTCTCCCTCGAGTTTTTCGTATGGACTTGCCTAACCTCCTCTGGCCAGACCCCGGCGAGATCCCGGCTCCTCCCCAGCCGGGGATCCTGGGCATCTTGGCTTCCGGCAACGGCAGCAACTTCGAGGCCATCGCCCAAGCCATCGATGCTGGCGAGCTACGGGCGCAAATTGCCGTCGTGATCACCAACAATCCAGACGCCTACGTGCGGCAGCGGGCGCGGCGAAGAGGGATCCCTTGTATTCTGCTCAACCATCGGCACTATGCCAGCCGGGAGGCGCTGGACGCGGCCATCTTGCAAGTGCTCCAGGAGTATCAGGTGGAGTGGGTGATCATGGCCGGCTGGATGCGTTTGGTGACCCAAGTGTTGCTGTCTGCCTATCCGGAGCGGGTTTTAAACCTCCACCCCAGCCTCTTGCCCAGCTTCAAGGGCCTGCGGGCGGTGGAGCAGGCGCTGGAGTACGGCGTGAAAATCACCGGCTGCACCGTCCACCGGGTCACGTTGGAAATGGATAGCGGCCCCATTGTGGCGCAAGCAGCCGTACCGGTTTTGCCGGAAGATACGGTGGAATCCCTTTACCGGCGCATCCAGGCCCAGGAACACCGCCTCTACCCGCTGGCCATCCGCCTCTGTTTGGCCGAGGGATCCCGCCTCCCCAAGTTCTCGGAGAAGCTGCACAATTGAGGGTGAGCCCGCCGCTGGCGCCCCCTATGGCCGAAATCTCGCCGTTGCTCGTTTTCGACAGCTCTGCGATCCTGGCCGGTCGCCCGGCTCTGTGGCAGGAATGGGCCCGTTTTGGGGTGTGTGTGCTGCCCCAGGCGGTGATGGCGGAGCTAGAACGCCTAACCCGACAGGCCATCGACCCCCAAGAAGAATCGACAGCGCGCGCCTTCTTGCGCCACTGGCCCCGTTTGGGATTTGCCGTCTCAGAAGCCCGCGCCCTGGTGGGTGAAGTCAACGCCGGCGAGCAGTCGCTGCGAGTCCGCCTAGAGCAGGCCATTGCCGAGTGTGCCTATGCCCTGGCCCAACAGCAGCCGGGATCCCTGGTGGTGGTGGTGAGCAACGACCGACCCTTGGTCGAGCGAGTGCAGGGGCTGGGCCTTGCCAACCTCTGTGCCATCTCTCTGGCCGAGCTCAACCGGTGGATGCGCCAGCGCCCCCAGGCTGTGGCTATGGCTTGGAAGCGGCTGCCAGGGCCTCCCATTCCCGCTGCTCCGTTGCCCCCCTCCCCAACTTCTGCAAAACCACCCTCCCCCGCTCAAAAGGGCTCCCGACCTGTTCAACGGAGATCTCAGGTTGGATTCGCCTGGAAAAGCGTGCAAAACTCCCTGGCGCTGCTGCTGGCTTTGGCTTTCTTCTCGGCAGCAGGGTTGCTGGCCTGGCGTTTGTTGGATCCCACGGGGAGCGAAGGGATCTGGCGGCGGCTGCCCCTGTCTCGGACCCTTGGCTGCGCGATCTCTAGCCGCTTTGGCCGAAAGAGCCCCCGCAGACCTATGCTAGGATGAGGGCTTGCTGAAAACCCGGATCCCGCCCCATGACGGAAACGGCTGACCTTTGGCCCCAGCTTTTGGGACAGTTGCTGGAGCGGCAATCTCTGAGCGAAGCCCAAGCCGAACAGTTGATGAACGGCTGGCTGCACAACCAAGTGCCGGATGTGGTGTCGGGAGCGATTTTGGCGGCCCTGCAAGCCAAGGGGGTCAGCGCCAGTGAACTGGCCGGCATGGCGCGGGTGCTGCAGCGAGCTTCCCTGGGATCCCCCCTGGATCTGCCCCTGTTGGTGGATACTTGCGGCACCGGGGGAGATGGGGCCGGCACGTTTAACATTTCCACTGCCGTGGCCTTCGTGGTCAGCGCTGCCGGGATCCCAGTCGTGAAGCACGGCAACCGCTCTGCTTCTGGCAAGGTTGGCTCGGCGGACGTGCTGGAGGCGTTGGGGGTGAACCTGAGCGCTGAGCCAGAGCAAGTGCGGGCGGCGGTGGCGGAAGTGGGCATCACCTTTCTCTTTGCCCCCCACTGGCACCCGGCCATGCGGGCGGTGATCCCCTACCGCCGCGCCCTTAAAGTTCGCACTGTCTTTAATCTCTTGGGGCCCCTGGTCAATCCCCTCTATCCCAACCGCCAGGTGATCGGGGTTTATGCCCCGGAGCTGGTGCCGGTGATGGCCGAGGCCTTGCGTCTGTTGGGGCGGGAAAGGGCCGTGGTGTTGCACAGCCGCGAAGGTCTGGACGAGGCCGGGTTGGATCAGCCCACCGATCTGGGCATCCTTTCCGGTGGGCTGGTACGAACAGAAGTTTTGAACCCGCGAGATTACGATCTTACGCCCGCACCTGTCCAGGCCCTCCAGGGGGGGAACTTGGCGGAAAATGCCGCCATCCTCGCCCAAGTTCTCCAAGGATCCGGAGCGCCTGCCCAGCGGGATGTGGTGGCCCTCAATGCCGCTTTGGCCCTGCAGGTGGCCGGAGCCGTTCCCGATTGGGGATCCGGAATTGCCCAAGCGCGGGAGATCCTTGCCAGCGGCGCTGCCTGGGATCGCCTGCAAAAGCTGGTCAATTTTCTGGCTTCGTGACGTACTCCCGCACTCATGCTGACGCATAGAGTGCGGGCTTCCCAGTGA
>NZ_JANSHP010000013.1:0-21001 GCF_047502605.1 Synechococcus sp. RC10A2 | reverse complement strand
ATTCTCGGAAGCTCCCGTCTACAGCCCGTCAGGGCTTAGCGGGAGAGGATGTCACCAGCCCAAGCAATGCTGAGCAGCCCTCGTAACCAAAGCTGCGCCTGTTGCGGCGAGCACTCCCTGGCAGAAGCAGGCGTGGAACCGGTGGACATGGGGATCCCCAGCGATCTGGCTTACCGCCATTTTAGGGGGCTGCAAGGCAGATCCCAAGGGCTGAAAACCCGTCTCGCGCGGGGATCCCCGCCCGAACCCCGGGAGGCTGCGGCAAAAGCTAGCGAATGTACTGGGCCAAAGCCCGCGAAGGATGGCCTAGGCGCAGCTTGCGCAGAGCATCCCGCTCGATCTGGCGAATCCGCTCCCGCGTTAAGTTAAAGTGATCCCCGACTTCTCGCAGAGTTCTCGCCCTTTGCCCATCCAGCCCATAGCGCAGCTCCAGCACCTGCCTCTCGATGGGCTTCAGGGCCTGCATGGCAGAACGCACATCTTGCCGCAGAGATTGCACGAGGATCTCTTCAAAGGGTTGCTCCTGCCGCTCATCCGGCAGCAAATCCCCCAGGCGGCTTTCCCCTTCCTGGCCAACCGGCACATCCAACGACAGGGGCAAAGCGGCAGCCTGCTGGATCATGCGCAACTTCTTAACCTTGATGCCCAGCGCCTCCGCCAGTTCGGCTTCTGTGGGCCGTCGCCCTCGGGCTTTCATCAGCTCGCGGTTGGTGCGCTTGAGCAGACGCACTTTGTCCACCATATGCACCGGCAGGCGAATCGTCCGGGCTTGGTTGGCAATGCAGCGGGTAATGCCCTGGCGAATCCACCAGTGGGCATAGGTGCTGAAGCGAAAACCTCGTTCGGCATTGAATTTCTCAGTGGCCCGAATAAGACCCATGTTGCCCTCTTGGATCAAGTCCAAAAAGGGCACCCCCCGGTTGAGGTACTTCTTGGCCACACTGACCACCAGGCGCAGGTTGGCGTTGATTAGCTTGCGCTGAGCCTGTTCCCCTTGGCGGATGCGGGAGCGCAGGGTAGACACAGGAATCTGCAGGGCTGCTGCCAGTTCCTCATCGCTGGGATCCTGCCCCCGCTGTTGCCGCCATTCCCTGCGGGCCTGATCGATGAGCAGCTTCTGCTGAATTTTGCGCGACAGCTCGATCTCCTCCGCGTGATCGATGCGGGGCACCCGACCAATTGTATTCAAGTAGTGATCGACGGCGTCTTCATTCAGCCGCAACCCGCTGGCGCCCGGCTCTAGGTCGGCCTCTGCAGCCGGATCCTGAGAGGCAGACTCGGCCTCAAGCCAGAGATCGTCGAGCTCCTGGCGGGACGAGGCAATGTTTTCAGGATGAGGACGAGAGAAAACCACGGCCAAGTGAGGAGAAAACGTCACCTCCTAGTCTAGAAAAGTTTCTCCCCCTGGCGCGAGCGAAAATCGATCATGGCCCTCTTTTTTGCCCGGAAATTTTTCCGGCTGGGTGCGGGAGTGGCAGGGATCCCATCTGCCAAGTTCTCGCCGGCAGCGCATCCTGCGCGAAAACATCCATAAGCGATTTTCGATCTAGACCTTGTGTAAGATATTCAGGAGACAGCTAGCTCGCCTGCTGTCGAGCAGGCTCCCACAGGTTCTATAAAGTGGAAGAGGAGGGGTAGCCTTGCCAGCATAGGCTACCATGGGGCGCCGCGGGAGCCATCGGCTTCCTCAGTCTGGAAAAGAATATTCACAATCTCTTGCTCCTATGGAGTCTAACCTCAACCAGCACCCTCCATCGGCCAACTTGATCGGAGAGCGGGTGCGCTGGGTAAGGGAGAAGCTGCAACTGACCCAAGATCAACTGGCGGGTCGCCTGGCTAAGTACGGCGTGCAGTTGGACTACGTCAAGATCGGCCAGGTGGAAAAGGGCAAACGGCGCGTCATCGACAAAGAGCTGGTGGCTTTTGCCAAGGCGCTGGGTGTCTCGGTTACCTGGCTGCTGAGCGGCGACGAATCTCACCTGTAGCGCCTCCGGGCAAGCACCATGTAACAGTTATTCAAGATCCCTGTCATTGTGCGTGAAAGCCCGCAAATAATTTTGCGCTTTGACCCTATCTTCGTCCAAGCATACGTGTAAATACTGATAACATCCTCTATAAGTCTGCCTGCCCAAGCCAAGCCTTGTCTCTGCCTCAACTCTCCTAAGGGACAGGAGAGATACACTCCTTGCCCTGTGAAAGGTACGGGCTTTCCCAAAAGGGATCCAGATCACTGGCGGCTTCACAGCTTTATCTAAGCTTGATATTGTGAAGTTAGTGTAAGACGACCCTCTTTTCTCTGCCTGTGTGAGGTTGACGGATGCTCTCTTTCTTTTTCAGCCGTTTCAACGGCGCCAACAGTCGGCAAAGCGGAGCCCATCGGGTTCTCGCCAGCAAAGCCACCAGCGCGCAGCGGATCCCGAATCGCATGTCTGCTCCCCACAAGGTGCTCAAGCAGGAAAGGCAAATGCAGCGGGAGCAGGAGTTCGCCGAGATGGAGCAAAACATCAGCCGCATCCACTACTTTTACCGGAAGGCAGACATGCCCCTGGAGATGCGGCAGCTCCTCACCTATCGCAAGCTGATGGAGCTGGACTACTTTACCCCCCAGGCAGCGAAAGAGCTGATCAGGCAGTGGCAGCAACAAGAAGAGCGAGAACAAGAACGCCGCGGGGCCTAGAAGTCGCTTCCGCGCCAAACCCGTCACAGTAGTAGCAACTCCGCTACAGGTACAGTTCGTCCAGAAGCTGCAGCAGGGCAAAGCAGAGCCCGGCGCTGGCCAAAGGCACGGTCAGGTTATCCAGCCCCCACCAAGAGAAGACCTCTAGGCCCATGGCCAGGCCTCCCACCAAGAGGCTGATGGCGAGCAAGGAGGGAGAAAAGCCGAAGTACCCCAGCAGCAGCGCCGCAATCACCAAGCTGCTCACTGCCCACATGGTCAGGGATCCCTCCCAACTTTTTTGAAGGGATCCCAGTTGATAGAGGTGCTTGCCCCAAGTTTTGCCCACCAAGCCCGCCAGCGCATCGGCCCAGGTCATCACCAAAATGCCAATCACCGCGAATACCTGTCGCTGCGGCAGCCAAAACCAATACAGCAACAGGCCAATGCTGACAGCATAGAAGAAAGTGCCGAAGCTACGCCGCCCGACCCCATTCAAGCTAGGCAAAATAGCCACCCGGTAGGAGAGCAGCGCCAGGCCGGCAAACACCAAGGAAAACCCCACCCCAAGCCAGCGGGGCACCTGCAAGGCCCAGGCCAGCAGAATGATATTGCCCACACCGATATGGACGACTTTGCGCACCCATTCCCCATCCACCTGTCGGGAGCGCAGCCATTCCGCAAAGGCAAATACGGAGGCCAGCCAGAGAGCGTAGCAAGCAAGCTGCTGGGTCAGGCCCATGAGCTGGCCTCAGAGGGTTTTCAAGTAGCTGAGCAAATCTGCCATCTCCTGGGGATCCGGCTGAAACTGGGGCATAGGCGGAGTTTTGCCACTGGTTACCTGATGAATGATAAACCGGTCGGAGCGGCGGTTGCTAACTCCCCGCAGGCTGGGGCCAACTCGGCCATCGGCTTCTTCTCCATGACAGGCGGCACAGTTGAGGGCAAACAACGAAGCACCATGGCTGGGCTGACCCTCTAGGCTGAGGACGGCTTTAGTGTAAGGATCCAGCCCAGCTCCTGCAGCCAGCCAAATCCAGGTGAGGATTGCCAGACCCACAACAGCCAAGCCCAGTCCAAGCTTTGTCGCCCAGCGCCCTGACAGCAGCGCTTGCAAAGAGTGGAGGAACGGTTGCGGACGCTGCGGGGAGGTTCGCTCAAGCTCACACTCACCGTCACCAGAGGGGCGAGAACTGCCCGATCCAGCGATGTCTGAGAGGAAGGAAGGCACAGACAACCCTGAGAGAAACCGTTTCAATAGTTTACATTTCCATCAATACGATAGCTCAGGGGCCCCTTTCTGCCAACAATCTGCAATGGTATTTACTTTTTCTTAATTATTTGTCGATGCTGGCTGAGGCTCGGGTTTCTCCGGGATGAGCCGGTGGGGAAACAGACGCTGCATAGCTTCTGCCTGGGCCCAGGGATCAGGATTGAGGCTGTGGATGGCGTTGGCCCACTGAAAGTGCGCCTGCAGGCGTCGGTAGAAGGATAAGTTACCATAAACGACGACGGCTGCCACCCGCTCTCGTTGTTGTTGCAGCCAATCCAGCACATAGTTGGGCAAAGGCTCCTCGACAAAGGCCTGGAAGATCAGTTGGCCGGCGCTGCCCAGGGCCGTCTCCAGCAAGCTCAAAGGGGTGAGAGGATGGCTGAGCAAAGGAGAGAAGCCGAGGCCGGCGGGAATGCTGAGGGCGGGAGAGGCCGCCGATAGCCCTGCTGTCTCAGCGCCAGGGGCGAGATCTTGCCAGATCCAGTTCCAACTGCCGGGGGGAGCGGGCAGGGGCAAAGCCTGGCCGCCTGTCACGCCGCCGCGGGCCATGGCAGCTTGACAGGGAGCAATATCCTGCTCGGCCAAGAGGGATCCCAACCGGGCGACTCTGGGCAGAGGCGGACGTGTGCCGAACAGCTTGGCTAGAGGTGAGTCCTTGGCGAGGGGATCTCCCAACAGCAGGGGTTTCAGTTGCTCGTCGGAAAAGCCGCGGCAGAGGGCGGGGTCGGTGGGGTCTTTAGCCCCCATCCAGCCGGGAACCAGGCTGAAATCCGTTTCCGCCAGGGCCGGCCACACTTGCTTGAGCAGGGCGGAGGCGGAGGGGAAAAGCCGCTGCTTGGCCCGCAGCACCCGCGTCACCGATTGGGCAATGGCCTGGGCGTCCAGGGATCCCTGCCGCACAGCTTCCACAATGGCTGTGACGGCCGCCACTGGGTCGGGAGGGGCCAAAAGGAGGTCGGCGCCGGCCTGGAGGGCCCGCACCGCCAGCAGGTGGGGAGAGGAGCCGACGCCAACGGCCAGCTCGTCCAAGAAGCCCTGATCGAGGCCCTCTGCCACAATTAGTCCACTAAACCCCCACTCTTGGCGCAGCAGTTGGGTCAGCCGCCCCGGCAAAAAAGAGATCGGCCAGCGCTCGTCCCACTCGGGAAGCACCACTGGCGCAACCGAGATGGCTCCCACCTGCTCCACCAAGCTGCGGAACGGCAGCCAGAGTCCTGCTTGCAGCTTGTCCAAGCTGAGGCTCAGGCGAGGACACCAGGGGACATCGGTTGGCTTTGGCCGCAGCGCCGCACCTGCCTGGGGCGGTTCTACCCAATCCTGGCCGGGGAAGGATCTGGCTGTGGTCAGGATCCCGCCGGGGACGGCCTGCTCACAGCCGCGCACAAAGGCGCGCGCCAGTTGCAAAACTAGGTGCGGCTCCTCCGCCAGCGCCAGCTCTGCTGGGCCTTGCCCCAGGGGCTCCGCCACCGGGCCCAGCAGCCAGTTAATGCCGATGGCCGCCGCCTCCCGCGCCGTGATCCTTCCCCACTGTTCCGCCCAGCGCTCGGCTTCGGATCCCAGGCGGCTCAGGCCCAGGGGGTGGGGGAAAGAAGTGGCTCCCTGCAGAGCCAGGCCGCGGCTGGCCTCGGCTGCCACAAGAAGGGGCAGAGTCGCCCAAGACTGCGCCTCCTCAATGAGGAGCAGGGCCTCAGCCACATGGCCATCGGTAATCCAGATGCCTCCAATCCCCACCTCTTGGATCAGCCGCTTGAGAACCTCTCGGGGAGGAGCCTGGGATCCCAGGCGGGCCGAGACCGGCACCACTAGCAGTTGCGCCACCTGCTTTGCCAGGGACAAGGGCTGCTCAAGCGCTGCAACCGGGGGTCCAGAACTACCCATGGACACTCCAGGAAAGTCTTCAGCGAGGGGATCCTATCGCTGGCCACAAGGCTGGGCAAGCACCCATCAGCGCCTTTGGGAAGCCCGGCAGCGGTCGCAGGTGCCGCAGGGCAGACCAGGCTGGTTCTCAGGGTAGCCAAAATGCCGCAGGATGACCTGCCAGCGACAGCCGCGGCTGTGGATGAAGTCGTCCATCCCCTGCCAGGGATCCTGCCGCGGCGGCGGCTGCCAGCGGCGGTGCAGCACTTGAAAGTGAAAGGGATCTGGCCAATGCAGACAGCCCATCTCCTGCAGCAGGCCCAGGGCCACCCGCGTCTCTCCGGGGGGCAAGTCGGCGTAGGATCCCTGGGGGGGCAGCGTTTGCAGCAAACGCCGCGCCTGGGCCAGCAAGCGCTCCTGCTGGGAATAGAAATAGGCTTGGCGCTGGCGATCGGTGGGATCCAAGAGGCCTGTCGGCTCGGAGACCAACATCAGGGCCTGGCAAGGGCCGCCATCCCGCCCGCCCCGCCCCACCTCCTGCAGGTAGTCCATTAAGTTGGGGGGCGGGTGAAAGTGCAGCACCCAGCGCACGTCGGGCTTGTTGATCCCCAACCCGAAGGCGTTGGTGCAGACCAGAAAGCGCAGCTCGCCCTCCAGCCAAGCCCGCTCCAGCCGACGGCGGGATCCCGCCTCCAGGCCGCCGTGGTAGGTGGCGGTTTTCTGGTTGCGGCAGCCCAACCACTCGGCCAGCTCCTCTCCATCCCGCCGCGTGCGCACGTACACCAGGCCCGAGCCGGAGTTTTCCGCCAGAAAGCGCAGCAGGCGCCGACGGCGATCCGCTGGGCTCCAGGCCACCGCCACGTTGAGAGAAATGTTGGTTCGCAGCGGGTCAGCGCGAATGCATTCCGGATTCTGCAGGTCGAGGATGTGGCGCAGGCGGCTGAGGGTTTCGGGATCGGCAGTGGCGGTAAAGGCAGCAATGGGAAAGGCAGGCTGGCCCAGGGCAGGGCGCACCAATCCCAGACGGCGGTAGTCGGGCCGGAAGGATCCCCCCCAGTGCACCAAGGTGTGCGCCTCGTCAACAATGAGGCCGTTGAGGGGCACCTGCTGCAGCCGCTCCCAGACTGGCGGGCTGAAGAGGGTTTCCGGCCCCAGATACAGTAGACGCAGCCGGTTCCCTTCCAAAGCCCGCAACACCCGCTTGCGCAGAGCTAGATCCAGCTCGCTGTGCAAACAGGCCGCCGGCAGACGGCGCTTCCAGAGATCCTGCACCTGGTCTTCCATCAGGGCAATCAGAGGCGAGACCACCAGGGTCAGCCCTGTCTGCAGCAAGGCCGGCAGTTGAAAGCACAGAGACTTGCCGAAACCCGTCGGCAACACCACCAGTGCATCCCGCTTCTCCAGCAAGGCACGGATGACCCGCTCCTGAGGTGGGCGCAGTGCCTCGTAGCCCCAATACTGCTTGAGGGCCCGTTGAATCTGTTGCCAATCCTGCAAGGAACACTCTCCCCCTCTGCAACCTGAGCCCGCCTGCCCCCCTTGCCAAAGACGCTGATTCTGGCACCCCTACCTGTGCGATCCTAGAGCTGGGACTTCCTAGTGCTCCCCTACCCTTGCCATGACAGCCATCGACTCCCCCCGCCTGCTGCAGCCCAGGACGGCCTCGGTGCACCGCCGCACCAACGAAACGGACGTTCAAGTGCATCTCAACCTCGATGGCAGAGGGCAGTACGAGATCGACACCGGGATCCCCTTCTTGGACCACATGCTGGCCCAGCTCAGCACCCATGGGCTAATTGATCTCCAGATCAAGGCCGTGGGGGATCTGCACATCGACGACCACCACACCAATGAGGACGTGGGCATTGCCCTGGGACAGGCGCTGGCGCAGGCGCTGCAGGATCGGCGCGGCATTTACCGTTTTGGTCACTTCTGGGCTCCGCTGGATGAGGCGCTGGTGCAGGTGGTGCTGGACTTTTCCGGGCGCCCCCACCTCAGCTATGGTCTGGAGCTGACCGTCGAACGCATTGGCCGCTACGAAACCCAGTTGGTGCGCGAGTTCTACCAGGCGGTGGCCAACCACGCCCAGCTTACCCTGCACATCCGCCAGGTTGCTGGTCTCAATGCCCACCACATCGTCGAGGCCAGTTTCAAGGCCTTTGCCCGCGCCCTGCGCATGGCCGTAGAACGGGATCCGCGCCGACAAGATGGGATCCCCAGCTCAAAAGGTGTTCTGTAGACTTAACCTCCGCCCGAGCAAGGGACAGCGCGACTGGCCAAAACAGTAGTGCCGCAAGCGGGCCAACTCCGCCTCGCTGAGATCCTGCCACTGGCCAGGGGCCAGCCCCTGCAGCGAGAGGGGCCCCAGCCCCACTCGCACCAATCTCAAGGTTGGAATGCCGACAGCGGCGGTCATGCGGCGCACCTGGCGGTTGCGACCCTCCCGCAGCGTCAGCTCCAGCCAGGTGGTGGGGATGGAGCGGCGAAAGCGGATGGGCGGATCCCGCGGCGGCAGCTCCGGCTCCTCGGCTAGCACTCTAACCTCAGCCGGCCGGGTCTTTCGCCCCTGAATGACCACTCCCTCTTGCAACTGCTGCAGGGCCTGGGGCGTGGGGATCCCTTCCACCTGCACCCAGTAGGTGCGCTCGTGGCCGAACTTGGGATCGATCAGGCGGGCGTTGAGGCGGCCATCGTCGGTGAGCAGAAGCAGACCTTCGCTATCGCGATCCAACCGCCCCACCGGATAGACCTTGGGCACCGGGATGAAAGACTTGAGGGTTGGCCGCCCCTGCCGGTCGGTAAATTGGGTGAGCACGCCGTAGGGTTTGTAAAACTTGAGGTAGCGCATGGCAAAAGTGTGGATCCCGTCTTTTAAGATTGGGCAGAGCAGCTTCAACGGTAAGATCAAGCCTTGGGCGCGGCGTTTTCCGTTGGCGGCAGAGTTTGACGGATCTCACTCATGACGATAGACAACACTCTACTCTGGGTTTTAATTGGAACGGCGGGGCTCTCCCTTCTCAGTCTGGTGTACGTGTGGGTGGATGAGGGGATCAAACGACGCCGTTACGAGCGGCAACAGCAAAAAGAGGCTGCCCAAGCCGCTGCCGCTGCCCCCGAGCCCACCGCCACAGAGCCAAAAGCCGAGCTCGAACCCTCCGCCTCTCTCCAGGAGGCAGAGGTAGCGCCTAATACACCCAATGCCTCAGCCGCTACCTCCGAGCCGCTTGCCGATACCGCTGCTAGAACAGAGGAGACGTCGGAGGCCACCCCTTGAAGCTGCTCTTCCCCCGTTCCGCCTAAGTCGGCAGGTGGGCTAACCTAAGACAGGAAGGCCAACGGGATCCCTATGTTGCGCCTGTTGCGGATCGAGAACTTCGCCCTGATCGAGTACTTGGAGATTCCCTTTCGGGCGGGGCTGAACGTGCTCACCGGAGAAACAGGGGCGGGCAAATCTATCATTCTCGATGCCCTCGATGCCGCGCTCGGGGGACCGGCTCGCGCTCTGCGCAGCGGCAGCGATCGGGGCTTGGTGGAAGCCATTTTCCAGCCTACGGCCGCGCTGGAGGCCTGGCTAGAGCAAGAGCAAATTGAACCTTTGGAAGAAGGCCTGGTCTGCAGCCGCGAGCTGGTGATGCGCAACGGCAAGCTCAGCAGCCGCCTGCGAGTCAATGGGGTGCTCGTGAACAAGGCTCAGATGCTCAGCCTGCGCTCCCAACTGGTGGAGATCACCGCCCAGGGCCAGACAAGCCAACTCCAGTCTCCCCAAACCCAGCGCCGCTGGCTGGATGCCTTTGGCGGCGAAAAGCTGCTGCGCCTGCGTTCAGAGGTGGCAGCTTGCTACCAAACCTGGAGCCAGCTCAAAGCAGAGATAGCCTCCCGCCAGCAAAACCAACACCTGCGGCTGCAGCGGCTAGATCTCCTAGAGTTGCAAGCCCAAGAACTGGCTGCCCTGCGCCTGGAGGATCCTGACGAGCTGACCAAATTGGAGCGGGAGCGGGAGCGCCTGGCCCACCGCGTGGAACTGCAGCAGCAGAGTTATGCCGCTCACCAACTGCTCTACCAAAATGACAGCGGCTCGCCGGCCATTGCCGATCTCCTGGCCCAAGCCGAGCGTCTGCTGCAGAGCATGGCCCAGCGGGATCCCGACCTAACTCCCCTAGTCGAGATGGTCAGCAGCGCCCTCGTTCAGGTGGAGGAGGCGGGGCGGGAGCTGCTGCGCTACGGCGAGACCCTGGAGGCGGATCCCAGTCGGCTAAGCAAAATTGAACGGCGCCTAGCCCAACTGCGACAGGCCTGCCGCAAATACGGCCCCACCCTGGCCGAGGTGATGGCCCACGCGGAGCGGCTCAAGGCAGAGCTGGCCCAACTGCGGGACGAGAGCACCGACTTGGAGGAACTAGAGGCGCGGCTAGACCAGGCAGCCCAGGAGCTGGAGCGCCACTGCCAGATGCTCTCGCATCTGCGGCAGCAGGCGGCCCACCAACTGGAAAAGGCTCTCGTGGAGGAGCTTGGGCCCCTGGGGATGAGCGGTGTGCAGTTCCAGGTGCAGATCCAAGCCGGATCCCCCACCGCCGAAGGGGTGGATCAGGTGAGCTTTTGGTTTAGCCCCAACCCCGGCGAGCCCCTGCAGCCGCTGGCCGACATTGCCTCCGGCGGCGAGATGAGCCGTTTTCTGCTGGCCTTAAAAGCGGTGTTCAGCCGCGTCGATCCGGTGGCTACTCTGGTCTTCGACGAGATCGACGTTGGCGTATCCGGCAAGGTAGCGCAGGCCATCGCCGCCAAACTGCACCAGATTGCCCGTAGCCACCAAGTTCTCTGCGTTACCCACCAGCCCCTGGTTGCCGCCCTAGCCGATCACCACCTGCGGGTTTACAAAGTGGTGCAAGAAGGGCGAACCTGCGTGCGGGTGGATTCGCTGAGAGAAGGGGAGCGCCGGGAAGAATTGGCCCAACTGGCTGCCGGCCACTCCGCCCAGGAGGCAATGGGCTTTGTGGAAGCCCTTCTCAAGCAGGCAGCCCAACTGCGCCAACTGCAACTGGCCGGCTCTGCTTAGCTCCCCTCTCCCCGAGGGTGAGGGCCTCAGCCGCCCAAAAATAGCTCCAACACCTCGGGGTTGTGCAATAGGTTGGGGCCGGTATCCTCAAAGCGGTTTTCTCCCATGGAGAGGACGTAGCCCCAGTCCGCTATAGCCAAGGCCTGCTTGGCATTTTGCTCGACCATTAGGATGCTGACGCCGCGGCGGTTGATCTCCTGCAGGAGGGCAAAGGTCTGCTCGACATACAGCGGCGACAGGCCGGCTGTCGGCTCGTCCAACACCAACAGCTGCGGCTCCGCCATCAGCGCCCGCCCCATGGCCAGCATCTGCCGCTGCCCGCCGGAGAGGGATCCCGCCGCTTGCTTTCGCTTTTCCCTTAGCGGCGGAAACAGCTCGTAAACCCGCTCCAGTTGGGCAGTGTAGTCGTCGCGCCGGATAAAGGCTCCCATCTCCAGGTTTTCCTCGACGGTGAGGGAGGGAAAGACATTGTTGGTCTGAGGCACAAAGCCGATCCCCCGCCGCACCAGTTGCTCGGCAGCAAGATGCGTGATGTCAGAACCTTGGAACAGCACTCGGCCCGAGCGGATGGTGGCCAATCCAAAAAGAGACTTGAGCACTGTCGATTTGCCCGCCCCGTTGGGGCCGATGATCACCACGATTTGCCCCGGGTTGACCTTGAGGCGGATCCCTTTGAGGATGTCCACGCCGCGGTAGCCGCTATAGAGATCTTGAATCTCGAGCAAAGGAGTCATGGCGGGGATCCCTCCGGCGAGAGGGTGGAGGCCGGTTCCGAGCTGAGGGCATCTGCTAAAGCGATGGATCCCAAATAGGCCTCCCGCACGGCTGGGTTTTGCTTGATCTCCTGCATGGATCCCTGAGTCAGCACCCTCCCCCCCGCCATGACCACCACGTGGTGGCAGAGGCGGGTCACCAGATCCAAATCGTGTTCGATGATGCAGAAGGTGCAGCCGCGCTCGCGGTTAAGGTACTCGATAAAGCGGATCAGGTCTGCCAGCAAAGTGCGGTTGACCCCAGCCCCCGGCTCGTCCAAGAGGATGACCCGCGCATCGGTCATCAGGGTGCGTCCCAGCTCCAGCAGCTTCTTTTGCCCGCCGGAAAGGTTGACCGCCAGTTGATCGCGCAGGTGGATGAGGTTGAGCCGTTCCAAAACTTCTCCAGCCCGAGCCTGAAGCTGGCGCTCCTGCCGCTGCACCCGCCGCCAGCGAAACCAGGCGTTGAACAGGTTTTCCCCCGCCTGCTTAGGAGGAACGACCATCAAGTTTTCTAGAACGGTCATGCGGCCAAACTCCCGCGGGATCTGAAAGGTGCGCACCAGACCCCGGTGGAACAAGCGGTGGGGAGGCAGGCCGGTGACATCTTCTCCATCCAGCCAGATGCGGCCGCTGCTGGGTCGAATAAACCCGGCAATGATGTTGAAAAGAGTTGTCTTCCCCGCCCCGTTGGGGCCAATCAAGCCCGTGATCCGGCCAGCTTCGATGCGGAAGGAACAGTGATCTAGGGCATTGACGCCGCCAAACTGTTTGGAGATGTTGTCAATAACGATCACACCGCTACCCTGGGAAAGCTCCATTCCCTAGTAGATTCACTATTTTATGAGCTTTCGTCGTAGGGTAAAGAAGCTTATTTAACCAAACTCGCCGATAGGCTTGCCAAGAAGCCCCCTGGCAGGGGTTGGGTTGGCTCTTGGAGGGAACCCTTTGAGGTGGGCTAACGTCTACTCCTATACCATCGACCTTTGAGAATTGCAGTTTTATTCCCTCATTGGAGCTCATTGGAGGTTCTTGGTTATGTCTCCCATGCACAAACTGACCCGGCGGGCCTTCGCGACGGCGGCAGCCCTGACAGCAGCAGCACTGGCCACCACCCTGCTGCCAAGCACAGCTCAGCAAGCAGCCAAAGCCCCGATCAAGATAGGAGCGCTGCTGTCTTTGACGGGCGACCTGCAGGCCTATGGGGAAAACTGCCTCAAGGGCATCAAGCTGGCTCTGGATCAGATTAACGCCGCTGGCGGCGTCCTCGGATCCCCAATCCAAGTGGTGGAGGCGGATGACCAAACCTCAGCCCAGCCGGCTATTGATGCGGCCAAGCGGCTAGTGAACGTGGAGAAGGTGGCCGCCATTGTTGGCGCTTTGGGCAGTGGCGTTACCATTCCGGTGGCCACGACAGTCACGGTTCCCAGCAAGATTCCGCAAATTTCGCCAGCTTCCACCGCTCCCACCATCACCACCCTGGACGACAATGGTTTCTTGTTCCGCACCGTTCCCTCCGATGCCTTCCAAGGGGTAGCCCTGGCGCAAATTACCCGCGAAGAAAACCTGGAGCGCCTGGCCATCATCTACATCAATAACGACTACGGCAAGGGGCTGGCCGACAGCTTCAAGGCCGCCTTTGAAAAGCGGGGCGGCACCATTACCAAGTCGGTTCCCTACGAACCCGGCCAAGCCTCCTACCGCGGCGAGCTGGATCAGCTCAAGGAAGGGGATCCCCAGGCGCTGGTGCTGATCGGGTATCCCGAAAACGGCGCGATCATCCTGCGGCAGGCTTTGGAAGGGGGGCTATTTGACCGCTTTGTCTTCACAGATGGCATGCGCTCTCCCGATCTGGCCACCCAGGTGGGGGCGGACAAGCTAGAGGGATCCATCGGCACCTCGCCCCAGGCTCTGACCGACAGCAAAGCCTACCAAATCTTTGCTGAAGCCTACAAAGCTGCCTACGGGGAGCTGCCCCCCACCCCCTACATCGACACGGCCTACGATGCCGCTTTTGTCTTGGCTCTGGCCATTCAAAAGGCCGGCAGCGCCGACGGCACCGCCATCCGCGATGCTCTGCGGCAAGTGGCCAATCCCCCCGGCACCGAGATCCTGCCAGGAGAGTGGGCCAAGGCAGTGGAGCTGCTGAAGAAAGGGGAAGACATCAATTACACTGGCGCTTCTGGCTCGCTGGACTTCGACGAGAACGGAGACGTGGCCGGAACCTTTGCCCACTGGACCTTCAAGGGCGGGCAGATCGTCGACTTGAAAGTGTTTGAGCCGGAAGGCTAAGAGTCTTTAGGCCGGTGGTGCTCGGCTTGGCCGGGCCAGTTCCCGCCTAAGCTCAAAAGCGGGGGCCTGCAGAGGAGACTTTTGCAGGCCCCTGTTTTTTGGGGAAGATCAACAAGAGGGGTGACAGCTTGGGAGCGAGTCTTTGCTGTGAACCTGTACCGAGATGTGCTGCGGCCCTTGATTTTTTCGGGCCTGAGGGCTGACCCGGAAACGGTTAAGGTGGGGCTCTTGCGCGCCTTGGAGTGGCTGGACGCCACCCAGGCCACCGGGATCCTGGCTCTTTTGGAGCGCCTGTTCTGCTATCGGGATCCGCGGCTGGAAGTACGGCTCTGGGGCCTCACCTTCCCCAATCCCATTGGCCTGGCCGCAGGCTTTGACAAGGATGGCCTAGCTGTGGGCGTCTGGCCCAGTTTGGGCTTTGGCTTTGTGGAGGTGGGCACCGTCACTCCTGGGCCTCAGCCGGGCAACCCCAAGCCGCGCCTGTTCCAGTTGCCCCAGGATCGGGCTGCTCTCAACCACATGGGCTTCAACAACCAGGGGGCGGCAGCTCTGGCCGAACGGCTGCGCCGGCTGCGCCAACGTCCCATTCCCATCGGCATCAACCTGGGCAAAGGGAAGGCCACCCCCCTGGAGGAGGCGGCGGCTGACTACCTGGCCAGCTTTCGTCTGTTGCGGGAGCTGGGAGACTATTTTGTGGTCAACGTCAGCTCCCCCAACACAGCGGGATTGCGATCCCTGCAGGCTGCCGAGCAGTTGGCGCCCATCCTGGCGACGTTGCAGGGGGAAAATCGCGGACAGAAGCCCCTTTTGGTGAAGATTGCCCCTGACCTAGATTGGCCAGAAATTGACGCCATCCTGGAGCTGGCCCAAGCCTACAGACTGGCGGGGCTTGTAGCCACCAACACTACCCTGCGCCGCGACAACCTGAAAACCCGCTTCCTGCCAGGGCTGGGGCCCCTCGCCGCGGCAGCCGGCGGCATCAGCGGCGCCCCCCTGCGGCAGCGCTCCACCCAGGTGATCCGCTACATTCACCAGGCCACTCAGGGGCAATTGCCGATTATTGGAGTGGGGGGCATCTTCACCCTGGCCGATGCCATGGAGAAACTGGAGGCCGGGGCCAGCCTGCTCCAGGTCTATACAGGCTGGGTCTATGAAGGGCCAAGCCTAGTTCCCCGCCTGTTGCGCGGCCTGGCCGCTGCCAGGAATCCCGCCCCTTCCTCCCCGGAGAGAATGCCGACAGGGATCCAATCCGGGCGTAAGATTGTTATGGATCCCTGAGGGAACTTGCCGGTGACTCTGCTGCAACATCTTTTCAAAACCCCCCATCCGGTTATTGGGGTGGTTCATCTGTTGCCGCTGCCCACCTCGCCCCGTTGGGGAGGGGACTTGGAGTGGGTGATCGCGCAGGCAGAACAGGCCGCTACCGCCCTGGCGGCAGGAGGCGTGGACGGGATCCTCGTCGAGAACTTTTACGATGCCCCCTTTGCCAAGGAGCGGGTGGATGCGGCGGTGGTGAGCGCCATGACCGTGGTGGTGCAGCGGATCAAGATGCTGGTTTCCCTGCCCATCGGGATCAACGTCTTGCGCAACGATGGCTACAGCGCCCTAGCCATTGCCGCCTGTGTGGGGGCCCAGTTTATCCGGGTCAATGTCCTCTGCGGGGCGATGGTGACCGACCAGGGCATCATCGAGGGAAATGCCCACCGCCTGCTGCGCTACCGCCGCGAGCTGGGGGCCGACATCAAGATCTTTGCCGATGTGCTGGTGAAGCACGCCCAGCCCCTGAGTCCCATCAGCCTGGAGGCGGCCATCGCCGACACGGTGGAGCGCGGCCTGGCCGATGCCATCGTTCTCTCTGGCTGGGCCACCGGAAAGCCGCCTCTTCTGAAAGATCTGAAGCTGGCCCGCCAAGTCGCCCCTCAGGTACCTCTGTTGATTGGCTCAGGAGCCACCGCCGAAAACATCGGCAACCTCATCCGCCACGCGGATGGCGTGATTGTGGCCAGTTCTTTGAAACGGCCGGCCCGTTCCGCCGGCATGCCAGCGGGCTATGCGGATCCCTTTCCCCTCATCGACCCAATCCGGGTGCGACAGTTTGTGGAAGCGTTGCACCTTGGCCTGGGCGAACGGCCCACCAATCCGGCTTGCCTGGCCACTCCCAGCTCTAGCTGCAGCTAGCCTTTGGGGATAGGATCGGCATTATTCACCGTATCAGAGCTTTCTAGCTTTCTTTTGATGTTGTCAGCTGAACTCGAAGGCTGGGGGTCTTCCTCCAGCCTGCCTTCTGCTCGCGTTGGCGGGGCGGAGTCCTTGCCCTTGGAGGAAGTTTCGTGGAGCCAGGTGCCGGCTCAGGTTCCCTGCATTTGGGTCATCGACGATGACCCGGTGAACCGTCGTTACATCGGCGAAGTCCTCAAAAGCTCCAACTACCGGGTGGAAAGCTGGGAAAGCGGCCAGTTGGCCTGGGAGCACCTGCAGACCCTGGATGAAAGCGAATGGCCGGATTTGATCATCTGCGACTGGGTCATGCCGGGTTTGTCTGGAGTGGAGTTGTGTCGCCGTCTAAAAAACTTGCCCGCCGGACAGTTCATCTATTTCATCTTGCTCAGCGCCCGCTCCGAAGTTGAGGATCGGGTGCAGGGACTGGATGCAGGGGCAGATGAGTTTATCGCCAAGCCGATCGATCCTGAGGAGCTGCGGGCACGGGTGCGGGCGGGGCTGCGCCTGCAGCGGCTTACCCAAGCTTTGGCTCAGGCCAACCGGCAACTGCGGGCCCGCAACGAGCTGTTGGAGTCTCTGTCTTTGACGGATCCCTTGACCGGTGCCTTGAACCGCCGCGCCCTCGACCAGGCGTTGCCACATTTGCTCAAACAGGTGGGGCCGCGTGAGCAAGCCCGCTATCGCTATCTCTGCCTGCTGATGATGGATGTGGATTACTTCAAGCAGGTTAACGACACCTACGGCCACTATATCGGCGACTGCGTGTTGCAGGCCATCGTTGGGCGGCTGCACAATCAACTGCGCCCCTCCAGCCTGCTCTACCGCTACGGCGGCGAAGAATTTGTCTGCGTCACCCCTGGGCTCAACCCCGCCCGCTGCCACCGCTACGCCGAGTCTCTGCGCCGGGCCATCGCCAGCCGGCCAATTGAGGTTGCGCCCCAGCGCAGCCTGCCTGTCACCATCAGCATTGGCGGGATCGTCCTCAGCGAAGATGGCCCCCTAGCACCTGAGGCCGCTCTCCAGAAGGCAGATGAGGCCCTCTACCAGGCCAAGCAGGCGGGGCGCAACCGCGTACATCTTTTCTTGCCACCGCCGCCGGAGAACTACTGTCCTTCGCCGGGCTCAAAGGAGTAGCCAGAAGCTGCCGCCAAGGCTTCCAGCGAGCGCAGCCCCACGTAGGTGCGGCCGTTGATAATCCAGGTGGGATAGCTGGTGATCCCCGCTTCTGTGCATTCTTGGGCTTGGGGCGTACCGGGGCCGTTGGGGGAGCATTCCACGTAGGGCACCTGTTCAAAAGCCGACCCAAACAGCTCCTTCTGCTCCTGACAATGGGGGCACCAATAGGCCCCGTACATGGTGCCGCCGATCTGCCGCAGGTGGGCCGCCAACCCTGCCGCCAGGGGGCTGGGTGGGGGAACTTGGTTGGCATACACCCCAATGGTGGCCACCAAGGTGAGAAAGCTTACGAGAATATAGCTGAAGGCCAGCTTGCCCCAATCCAGCCAGCGGTGGCCCAGCAGGGTTACCGCCCACAGCCCCGCCACCAAGACTATGGCGGTGGTGCAATACAGACAAAACTGCCGCAGCACCGCCACCATCAGGTAAAGCATGTACATCTCGAAGGCGGTCATGGCGGAAACCAGGCCAAACAGGGCCGGCCAGCGCCACCGCTTCACCAGCGGGATGCCATCCGGCAAAACCGCCAAGGCCAAAACGGCCAGAAACCCCAGTAGGCCAACTGTTGCCGTCGGGATCCCCAAAAACTCTGCCCAACGGCTGGAGAGCACCAGGTCACACCCCCCATCTCCTGTGCAGAAAGCGGCAGGTTGATCGGTCAGCTTGGTGTAGGTAAGGTAGGCCGTCAACAGGGATCCCAAGCCCGCCAAGGTTGCCAAGATCGGGCGAGCATGGCGCTGTAGCCAGGTCTCTTCTTGGGCTTTGAGTTTGAGATAAGAGGCCATGGGGGGTTCAGCAGTTGGACACCCCCGATTATAGTGGGGCGGAGCGGGTCTCGTCCTTGGGATCCGGCGCAGAAGCGCTGCTCGAGCGCCGCACTTGGGCAGCAAACCTATCCCCCAGCGGCTCCAGCTCCCACCAGGATCCCAGCTTGGGGTCAGAGATGGGCCGGTCGCAGATCCCCCAGCGGCGACGAAAGTAGCGGGCCAGATCTTTTTCGGCCAGAGCCAGATACACTGGCCGGCCATGGGGACAGGTGTGGGGATTGGCGGTGCGCTGCCAGGCTTCCAGCAACTGTTGCATCTGCTCCAGGGTCAGGGGGATCCCGTTGCGCAGGGCGCCACGACAGGCCACCGCCACCTGGGCCGCTTCCAGGTCAGCGCAGCGGCTCAATTCTCGGAGGGATCCCTGCACCTCCTCCGGATCTTCCGACCACAAGGCCAGCGGCAGGCGGCGCATCAGATAGGTGTTGGGGCCAAAAGGCTCCGGCTCCAGGCCCAACTGCTCCAACTGCTCCACCGCTTGGGAGGATAATCCCTCCAGCATGACCGGCGTCTGCAGCTCCACCGGCTGCCAATGCCGTTGGATGTACTCGTAGCGCACCCGCTCGTGGGCCAGGTGCTGTTCCACCAGCCACAGCCCCTGAGGGTGCTCCGCCAGGATGTAGGTGCGGTAGAGCTGGGCTAGGGCCTTTAGAGGAGGTAGGGGGGTAGACGGCTGGCCAGAGGGAGCTGGATCTGGGCTTTTGGGACTTGAGGTAACCCTGTAGACCGACTTGGCCTCGCTAGCCCGGATGAGATGCAGCGAGCGGCGGCTGGCTTGCTCCGATCCCGATTGCAGAAGAGCGTGCAAGTGCTGGCGCAATTGCTCCTGTCGGATCTCCGGATCCTGTAGATAGAGCTCACTCTTAGCAGGATGGCGATTCCAGTCCACCTGCTCAGGTGGCAAGCGCAGATGCACCACCACCAGCGGGTAGCGGTGGCGAGGCAAGGTGTGCTGAAAGACTGACTGGATCAGCCGTTGCCACTCCGGCATCTGCACAAAGCGCCCGTTGACGGCCACGCGGATCCAATCGGGGCGGGGGCGATGCAGGCGATCCGGCAGGCCCAGCACCACTTCCCAATCGCTATCCCCCTCCTGGATCCGCTGATAGCGCAGATCCGAAAGATCCACCTGCGGCAACACTTGTAGCAGCAGATCTTGCAGAGACTGGCCTGGCCACAGGCTGAGCAACAGTTGCCCCTCCTGGCGCACCTGCCAACTGACCCAAGGATGGGCCAAGGCCGCATTCTGCACCAGCGTCAAGAGCGGGCGAGTCTGGGGCAGGGAGCAGCGGCGCAAGGGCCAATCGGCAAACAAATCCGCCACCGTCACCACCGTTCCCAAGGCAGTGGCTGCCGGCTGCTGGTGGGCCAGCTCCCCTTGGCGGTCGTAGGTGGCCAGCCAGCCGTGGGCATCGTCAGCGTGGCGGGTCTGAATGGTCAGGGATCCCAGCCGGGCCAGGCTGTGCAAGGCTTCGCCCCGAAACCCCAGGCTGCAACCGTCCAACTTGCTGGTGGTGTGGCGACGGGCCACCTGCTCCAGCTCCGAAGCGGGGATCCCTTGGCCGTTATCGGCCACCCGCACCTGCCAGCGGCTGGGCCAGATCTCCACCTGAATGCGGGTGGCCTGAGCATCGAGGGCATTTTCCAGCAATTCTCGCAGAGCAGCCCCCAGCGAGTCGATCACCTCTCCCGCGGCCATCTGGGCGATCCGCTCTGGGTTCAGGGGTTGGATTTTGGACATGGAGTGAGTTGAGAAAGCAGACTCTCTTCCTGCCAGCTTGTCGCCAAAAGGCCAACAGCGCCGAGCTTTAGCTTAGCTCTCTCCCTCTGTTGCCAGTGGACAGCGCCTTGCCAATGGTTTTCATTAACTTCAAGGCTCCCCTCAGGCCAAGTGAAGGATTGAGGTTCCGCCTTCCTGCCCATCGGTAACCGCCAAGAACTTCGAGAAACTTCGAGAACAAGAGAGCTGAGCGGGTGGCCAGTCATAAGGAAACCTTAAAATCCCAAGGCCAGCCATCAGCCTCTACTAGGATTTAAATAGTAAAATTTCTCATTAAGGAGGAGATTATGGCAGCACAGCAAGCTCCGGCCCGAGAGCTATTCAAGGAGGCTTTTGAGAATCGCTACACCTGGGACAAAGACTTTCCTGGCTACCGAGCTGAGATAACCTACTTTCCCAAAGAAGGTGACAGCAGCCTCTCCTTCTCAGGAGTTGTGAGTATTGACCGCAACATGAAGATCGATGTTGCCGGCGTCGAGGACGAGGAGATCCGCCAGAAAATACGGGAACAGATGTGGGAAGTCATGGTGCATCGCGTTCGTCATTCCTTCGACGAGGAACACGGTGGCCACACCTTTGCCTATGGAGAGCCACAAAATTCAGACATCACTGAAGTTCTTGTTTCGGGCTTATCTTCTACCGATAGGTACTGGGTTCAGGGCAAGCACATTCAAATGGTACATCGCCATCTTGCCAATCGGACAATTACAGTCTCAGTTCAAGAGTTTTACGATACAGGTGAGGGCTACCTACCCACTCACTACACTGCTGAGTATTGTAGCCCAGGAACTGGAGAAAAAACTCAAGCAAAGATGATCTACGAAGATCGTTATCAAAAAATAGGTCGGTATTGGATTCTGGTTGAGAGAAGAATTTGGGAAGAGCAGGATGGCCAAAAAAGTTCATCCCCTCAACTTTTCCTCTTCTCTAATATTCGATTTTTCGAATAGCTGAGAAAAATAAGTTTTTCTTTGCGGCTGTGGGCATCTCTCATTATAGAAGGTGATGAGGTGCTCACAGCCAAGCTCAAAACAGATGGCCACAGGGTACAGCCTGTTAAGGACTCAAGGGGTACAATAGCAGCACTTAGCAAACCAACTTCGGAAGGAGGATGGATT
>NZ_JANSHP010000012.1:0-1142 GCF_047502605.1 Synechococcus sp. RC10A2 | reverse complement strand
CGTGGTCTGCCGAGTCCGGGGCCCGTACGGCGTCCCGTGTTCAACACCTTTTGCACGAGCTGCAAACCCTGGTGCAAAAAAGAGGGCTGGGCCCCATCGAAGTCGACAGCCCCTCCTCATTTAAGTTTTCTAACTAAGGCAGCTCTACCGAGGTGGGCTTGGAGGCGTAGGTTAGGCCCCAGCCCAATTTCTCCCGCATGACGCGGAAAAACTCCGGTCGGCGTAGGCGAATCAAATCTGTGCAGTAGGGGGCGCGGACAACGCGAATTTGGTCTTCTGGCAGGATGTAGCAGCCGGCATTGCCGTCCGCTACCAAAACCAGCGGCTGAGGGCTGGCGGGGCTGATCCATACCTCTTCCGAATCGGGAAAGACCAGAGCCCGTGAGGCCATCGAGTGGGGACAGATAGGGATCAACTGCAACACCGGCAGGCCGGGAGTGATGACCGGCCCTCCCGCAGAAAGGGCATAGGCGGTGGAACCGGTGGGGGTGGCTAAAATAATGCCGTCGGCAGCCACATCCAGCGGTGAGTGATCCCCAATGGTTACTTCAAAGTGGCACATGCTGGTCAAGGGCTCGCGGTGGAGCACCATCTCGTTGAGGCTGAGCACCTCCCAGCGCAATTCGTTGCCGCGGTAGGCCTGCACCAGCAACATGCTGCGGCGATCGAGAATGTACTCGCCAGCAATGGCTGCCTTGGCCGCCTCCTCCAGGTGGGTTAGGTAGGTCTCTGTCAGAAAGCCCAGGTGGCCCGTGTTCACGGCCAGCAAGGGGATCCCTTTGGGGGCCAGTTGCCGGGCTGCTGCCAAAACGGTGCCGTCTCCCCCCAGCACCACGGCAAACTTCATGCTCTCGTCAAAGCCGGCGGGGGCCAGGCTGTCCACCTTGGTCAAGCAGACGGGACTGTCAAGCTTGGCGTAGCCAAGGATGCCGCCCCAGTTGGGTGCGACACAGACTTCCCAACCCTGTTCCTGAAACCAGCGGGACAGGGTTTCGCTGCTGCGCTTGGCGGCGGGCTTGGCGTCGTTGTAGAGGATCCCGGCTTTGGGCTTGCTCATGGGGCAGTGGTGAGGCAGAGGGTGCCAAAACTGATACATTTACGCTGAACACTGCTGAGCATTACTGCTCAGCGGTGAAGCGATA
>NZ_JANSHP010000011.1:0-21854 GCF_047502605.1 Synechococcus sp. RC10A2 | reverse complement strand
TGCGATCGCTTCTTTCCTGAACCATGTTCAGGAGAGTTCAGCGTGAATGTATCAGGCTCAACAAAGTACCTCAAGTCATCTAGGGAAGACTGCTCGACGAGTAGTCCTAGGATCCAGACTGGAGAGAGCGGCGGGCCAGCTTGGCATAGGTCTTCACCGTCTCGTAGGGCATCTCCAAATCAGCGGCGATCTGTTGTAAGCTCTCTCCACCTTCGCGGCGGGCCAGGATCGTCGCCCACAGTTGGGCAGTTTTTTCGGCGCGGGATCCCCCTTGTCGTTGCCGCTGGCTGAGAAAGAGGGCGCTCAGCTCCTCGATGCGCCGGGCCAGTTGCTCTTCCCGGCAAAGGACGGGGGTGGCGGGCAGCTCTTCGGCCAGCCAACCGAGGCGGGTTTGCCCCAGCCCAAAGGGGGTTTTGTGGCCGGTGCCGCAGTAGGGGGCGAAGTGGATCAGGGCCTGGAGCTGCTGCTGCAACAGTTCAGACGCGCGGGTGGAGACCGCCAACTGTACACAGCCAACGAAGCCCGTCACGGATCCCTGGCGGCCGGCGGTGGTTTTGACCGATTCCAGCCGGTGCCGCTGGATGACCACTTCCCCATCCACCCAATCCAGAAAAGGTTCTACCTCGATGGGCAGGCCGGAAAAATCGTTCCAACGGCGCAAATAGCTGTGGAACAGGTTGCGAGGCACCGGCAGCGGCAAATGGTGGCCGCGGTGGCGAAAGCTGGTGGGCGAGATGAAAGAGAGGCTCCAGGAGCGACGGACAAGGGGCTGCTCCAGCAGTTGACGATAGGTGCGCGGGGGGGCTGAGACCTTCCATCCCAGAATCTGCAGCGGGGATCCGCGCAACTCCAGCCAGGGGGGCAGCCGTCGGCACCATTCCCGCAGCCACTCCACCACTTGGGGGTTGAGGGCGGTGATCGACCAGCGGAAGGGGATCTGGGGCGGGATCAGCAGTCGCCCCCCCTGCTCGCGGAAGGGCCCCATCAGCCGGGAGAGGGTAAAGGGTTTTTCCGATTCTCCGTCGTGCAAATAGGCAGATAGCTGCGGATCCATCTGCTGCACCTCGCCCAAAAACCAGGCGTGCAGCCCCTTAGCATAGTGGGGATCCAACAGGTAGGGCTGAGGGGCCTGCACTTCCAGGGCGATCCCCACCAGCTCGGATCCCGCCGGCCACTTGCTGTTTTCTGCTCCGGCGACGGGTGGCTCTGAAAAACTCAACTTGGTCAGCATAGGCCCATCCCATTTCTGCTCATCCCCAGTCAATAGCAGCCCCTATCCAAAATCAACCTAGAGCCACTTTTCCTTTGAGAGGATTTGAGAAGGGATCCCTTCCAATTTGCTTTACCTTTAAATCGCTGGCTGGGCCAACCGAAAAAAGTCTTGAATCTGTTGGCAATGAATCCAAATCGGCCTATACTGTCTCCCAGTCTGGAACTGCAAAATGCAACCATCAGTCACTGCCATGGCCTCTCTCTGTCGGCTGCGATTCTCTGCCCGCGTGGCTGCTATTGCCGACGCCGTCTTTTTGAAGCGCCTTTGGTTTTGATGAAGGATTTGTGAAGTTCAAGGATCGCTCCAGTCAAAAGTCAGGGCCGGATTTGCCCGCCAGCACAGCAGCTGCGTTCTATATCTTTTTTGCCAGGTGTTGCCCATGACCGCTACCTCCTCTGCCTCCCCCGTGCCCATCGCCTTGGCCTGGTGCCTGGCCTGGGGAGAAGGGCGGGATCCCCAATTTCCCTTGCCGATTCTGCAGCAGATGTGCGCAGCCATCCGCACCGACGACGCAGCCGGGATCCCGGAGGCGCTGCAGCCCCTCTGGGCGCAGGTGCGCCAATTTCAGGAGAGCGTGGCGGCCACAACCTTTCCCAAAACCTTGGCAGAGTTGCAATCGCGCTATCCGGAGCTGTGGCGGCAGACCAGCCGCATCGGCTTGGTTTACGGGGGGGCTACCAAGATCAAGGGCTACGTCTTCGAGTCCGCCAAACTGCCGGAAATTCGCGGCGCCTCGGCCCTGTTGGATCGCATTAACCTGGTGGATCTGCCCGCCTTTTTTGGGGATCCCGAGCAAACCTACTTGGGGTGGAAAGCCTTGGGGAAGGAGTCTCAAGCAGAGCTGGAGGCCTACGTGAACCGGCGGGTTCGGCCCTGGCTGCAGCAGCACTACCCGGCTTTGGCGCAGGCTCTCATTCCGGAGCTCCTCATCTACTCCACCGGCGGCAACCTCTTGGCCTTCTGTCCGGCGGCCTATGTGGACGACCTCTGCGAGGCCATCGAGCGCCGCTACACCGAAGAAACCCTCACCGCCAACGCCTGTGCCGTGGGATCCGCCTTTCGGCTGCTGGAGCTGCGCTACGGCCTGCTGCGGGATCCCATCGAGCGCACCCCCTGGCTGGACTGGCTGGCCCAACACCAGGCCCACCCTCTGGTGAGGGCCTACTTTGGAGATTGCAGCGAAGCCAGCTTCCAGGCCCGCAAAAGTTTCAACGAGCTGGTGGGCCACCTGGCTGCCCGCTTCCAGCACCGCCGCAACGGCAATCCGGATCCCGGTCGTCCCAGCCGCGCCCATCCCGCCTGTTTTGAAACCCACCCCTACCTGCGCCGCGACAGCACCGACCGCCGCCCGGCCCTGGCCAAAGCCGACCTGCCAGGTCAGCCCTGGCTATCGGAGGCCACAGCCCGCAAAGCGCTGGTGGGCCGCCAGGCCAAGCGCCTGGAGACAGGCCAGCAGGGGTGGTTCCGCAAATTCCCCGCCTGGGATCCCGGCTTTGTGGAAAGCTGGGTAACGCGATTTGCCCGCTTCCTCGACTCTCCCGCCGGCGAGCCCTACCGGGAGCGCTATTTGCAGCCCTGCGCGGGATCCGGCCAGGGGATCGGCGAGGCGCAATCGCTGCGGGAAGTGGCCAACGCCAGCCAGGGCTTTGTGGCCTACCTCTACGCCGACGGCAACAACATGGGCGGCTACGTGCAGCAGATCCAAACCCCAGAGGCCTACCGGCAATTTAGCCGCGACGTTTCCGAGGCCACGGAACAAGCCGTTTACCGCGCCCTTGCCCAGCACCTGCAGGCGCACCGGCTGCGGGGCCTGCCGCCGGATCCGGAAAGCGGCAGAGACCGCAACGGCGAGTGGATCCACCCCTTCGAGATCCTGACCATCGGCGGGGACGATGTGCTGATGGTGGTGCCAGCCCACAAGGCCCTGGACATTGCCGCCACCTTTTGTGAGCAGTTCGAGCAGATCCTGCTGGCCAAATCGGCCACCTACGCCGCCCGCTCCCTCGGCC
This sequence comes from Synechococcus sp. RC10A2, assembly GCF_047502605.1. NCBI lineage: Bacteria > Bacillati > Cyanobacteriota > Cyanophyceae > Synechococcales > Synechococcaceae > Synechococcus > Synechococcus sp. RC10A2. The sequence continues at coordinate 18,572 of NZ_JANSHP010000011.1, read as the reverse complement.
AGGTGCCGCACCGCTACCCGGCCGACAGCCCAGACCAGCTCTGTCGGCTCTCCACCTCGGCAGGCGTGCTGTTTGCCTCGGAAGACACCCCCATCTACTATGCCGAAAGGCTGACCGAACAACTGTTGAAATCTGCCAAAAGCCGCGCCAAAAAGCTGAAGCCCCGCGATCAAGACTTTTCGGTGGCCACCATCGACTTTCTCTCTTTGAAATCGGTGACTTTGATCGCCTCCAGCATCCAGGATTTTCGCCAGCAGGCCCTGGAGAATCGCCAGAACGGCCACCTCCTCAAGCTCTACGCCGGCCCCTACACCGTCCCGGAGATCCGTGGGCTGCTGAGAACGGTGCAAGCTTTGCAGGCGGCGGATTTTCCCCGCTCCCAGCTCTACCAAATCCGCGGCTTTTTGGAAAAAGGCAAGCGCACCGCCACCCTCAACTACCTCTACTTCCGCACCCGGCTGGGCCAAAAAGGGCAGCCGCTGATCGAGGCCTTTGAACGCACCTGGTGCAAGGCCAAAACCAACGACGGCCACCTTCCCCCCTGGATGTACGTGGCGGCGGAGGGGGAACCCACCTACGAGACCATCTGGCGGGATCTGGTGGATCTGTACGCTTTTGTCCAAAAACAGCCCCAGGCCGAGGGCCGGCCCGTTCCTGTGGAGGTGAAGTGATGGTTCGGCTGGCAGAGCTGCCCCAAACGAGCACCTCTATCCCTTTGAAGGCCACCCTCGCCTCGGCTCTGGCGGTGGGATCCGGCGGCTCCAGCGGCTCCTTGGCGGACAAGCCCCTGCTCAAAGATGCCTTCGGCAGGCTGATCATTCCCGGCTCCCAACTGAAGGGGCGGCTGCGCCACGAATGCGAAAAACTGGCCCGCGGCCTGGGCTGGGCCATTTGCCGCTCTCCCGACCCAGAGCGCATGTGTCCGCAGCGGGAGGGCAACGAGGGCAACTTCGACCGCCCCGAGTACCAGGTCGAGGGCTATCGGGGATCCCACTGCTTGATCTGCCAGATCTTCGGCAATCCGGCCCTGCCTTCCCGCCTGTGGGTGGAGGATCTCGTCTGCGAGGTGCCGCCAGCAGCTCTGGAACCAACCCTTCGCCCTGGGGTCACCCTCAACCGCCGCCGCCGCACCGCCGAGGATCAGCGGCTCTACCTCATTGAGACCTCTCCCGCGGCTGAGCTGACTTTTTCCGGATCCCTGCAGCTTTTGCCCGATTGCCCTTCCTGGGGCAAAACTCTCCTGTTGGCGGCCCTGCACCACCTGATCGCGCTGGGGGGCAGCAAATCCGCAGGTTTGGGCTGGCTGCACTGGGATCCCCAGTCTCTAGCTGCCCTGCAGCCGAATGACGCAGATTGGGCCTTTTTGGCCGGAGGAGGGAGCTGATGGAGGCCATTGAACTCACGCTCACTGCCGAGTCTCCCCTGGCCATCGGTCGGCAAAAGCCGGGCGGCTCCATCAGCGAGGCCCAGGACTTCATTCCCGGCAGCGTGATCCGGGGGGCCTTGGCCGACCTCCTGCTCCGCCAAAGCCGGCACCGCCCCGGCGAGGCCCTGACAGGAGATCTGGCCGCCCTGTTCACGGAGGCCCGTGCGGCGGTGTTTACCCATGCTTATCCGGGATCCGGCAGCCGGGTTTTGCCGGCCACGGCCTTTAGCTCCAAAAACAACCCCGGCTTCCGCTCAGAGGCGGGCAAAACGGGGGTGTTCGACACACTGCTGGATCGCTTCTGCTCGCAGCGGCTGGGGATCCCCTTTGATCCGGCAGAGCCGGATGGCTCCGGGGGCAGGGTGGAGCCCTTCGGCGGCTTTTACAGCCAGGAGGAGGGATCCCGCTACCGAAGGGTGGCCGTGTCCAAGCGCCTGCTCACGCGGGTGGGGATCAACCGCCGCCGCGCCACCGCCGCCGACCAGATCCTCTACAGCCTGGAGGTGATCAACGAGGGCCGGGCCGGGCGAGATGGGAGCTTGCAGCCTTCCCTCTTCAGCGGCCACATCTATCTGCAGGATCGCGAGCTGGCGGCAGCCCTCGCCGGCTACCTCAACACCCACGCCCGCCGCTTGTCCTTGGGAGGGGGGGTGTCGCGGGGGCTGGGCCGGGTCAGCCTTGCCGCTCGACACCTGAGGGCCCCGAAGCCCTCCCTGGCTGAGCGGGTGGCAGCCTTTAACCAAAAGCTGCGGCAGCGCTGGCAACAATGGCAGGTGTTTGGGGATCCCTGGCAGCCCTTGCCGCCGGAGCGGCAGTACTTCTCCATCGGGCTGCAGTCGGGGGCCATCCTCAAGGAGCGCTGGCAACGCACCACGGTGCTCACGCCGCCGATGCTCCAGGAGGAGGCCAACTGCGAAGATGGATCCCTGGCTTTGGAGCTGGCCTTCAGCAGCTACGCCTATGTTTCCGGCTGGAACGCTGCCTGGGGTCTGTTCAAAGATGTAGAATTGGTAACCACGCAGGGCAGTGTCTTTCTGCTGAGCACCACGCAACTGGAGCGTTGGATCCCGATTTTGGCGGAGATGGAATACTGGGGGATTGGCGAACGCACTGCTGAAGGATTCGGCCAAATCGAAGTTTGCAGTCCGTTCCATCATCATTTCTGGGAGAACCCGCTATGACCTTCGCCACCAGCGAGATCACATCGGAACAAGAGCTCAAGATCCAACGGCAAATCCGGCTGGCCGAAGATGATCTGGTCGCCAGAATTCAAGCCGCCTTGGATAACTTCAGAGGTCTCAACAGATTGGAAGAGGCCCAATATCGCAACCTATTGCACGTGGCAGCTTCCACCGAAAGCTCAGAGGTGATCAAGAACTTTTTGCGCTACCAGGTGGGGCGCGATAACAAGTGGGGGCGGGGCAAAGACTCTTTGGCAGAAGCCATCATCAAAGACATCGACAACTGGATTCATCAAAGGGCTATAGCCATCGCCAGGGAAGCCGGAATTGAAAGAGCATCCCCCAAAGTCAACGAGATCAAAATTGACTTGATTCGGCGCTACCTGGGCTATGGGGCCCGCTACCTCAAGTACAAGCGAGAGGGAGGAGGATCCTAGACCGTGACCTACAGCAGTTTTACCCTTGAGAGAGCCATTTCGACCTTTCAGCTCAGGTCAAGAATCATCCATGGCCTGTTTGCAGAGGTTCCACCGACTGAGTGCTCCGATTACTTGAAAATAACCCTAGATCGCTATCTCGGCTTGGCCACCTCGGTCAACAGCGAAAAAGCCCGCTCCGAGTTTATCATCGCCCCTGTGCTGGGAGAGGTGAAGTACCTATGTCGGGATCAAATCTCGCTGTTTTCCGGCAAGGAATTCAACGTGGATCCCGAGAGGGGGTTGGTGGGCCTATGCGACTACATCATTTGCCTATCCCCTCTCCAACTCTACATTCAAGATCCGGTGGTGATTATCGTTGAGGCCAAAAAAGAAGACTTGATCGGGGGTCTGGGCCAGTGCGTTGCCGGTATGGTGGGGGCACAGGTCTTTAACAAGAACTCCAATTCTCAAGTAGACAGTGTCTATGGAGCAGTAACCTCAGGAACCAACTGGCGATTTGCAAAACTCGAGGGTGACCAACTCTTTATCGATGACAGGGAGTACTTTATCTCAGAAATTGCTCAGATCCTAGGGATCCTCTTGAGTTTTATTAAGGGCTCCGTCTCGCTTCGGGAATGGCAAACCTCTGCAGTACAAGCCTTAACTTGAGCAGCCATTTGAGGGAACAATGTTCGACGTTTTCAAAAACCGCTTGGAAATCACCGGCACCCTCACCACCGTGACCGCTCTGCACATCGGGGTGGGCCGCTCCACCGAACCCATCGGCTCGGATTTGCCGGTTCTCAAGGATGCGCTGGGCCGTCCGCTCATTCCCGGCTCCAGTTTGAAGGGGGCAATGCGCTCTCGCCTGGAAAGTTTCTTGCGGGGCATCAACCCAGAGCTGGCCAGGGATCCCGGCGAATTGACCAGCAGCGAGCAATTTCAGATCATCAACCAAATTAAAAATGACTACAAAGGGGACGATGCGGCTCTGACTCAAAAGCTCATTGAGGCCACCGACTGGGTCTCGCAGGTGTTTGGATCCCCTTGGCTGGCGGGCAAGGTGCAGATTCGCGATTTGCCCGTGGTGCCGGAAGCCTGGTTTGGCCAATACCAAGAGCGGGATGGTGTGGCCATCGATCGGGATACGGAGACGGCGGCAGAGGGCAAGCTCTACGACTTTCAAGTGGTGCCGGCCAACACCCCCTTTCAGTTCCACGCCGTTGTCGAAAATGCCGAAGCATGGGAGCTGGGCCTGCTGGCCATCGGCTTGCACCAATTGGAAACGGAGCAGATCCCCTTGGGAGGGGGGCGCTCCCGCGGCTTGGGGGTCGTCCGCCTGGAGATCGGGGCGGTCTATTGGTTTGACTCAGAAGGGGATCCGCGGCGGCTGCTGACCTATCTGCAAGAGCTGGTGGCCGGATCCCGGCAACCCCTTAGCCCGGAAGAGGCTGCCGCCTTGCGCCAAGACTGGGTGGAAGCCCTGGTTGCCAAACTAACCGCTGTCGCTCCCGTCGGCCCCCGCAGCTAGCGCAAGGGTTGGGCGAAAACCCTCTTGTTCCTCTTCAGTGAAGGATCCCAGGCCATGCACAAGCGCTACGTTAACCACTGCACCCTCTGCCTCACCCTCAAGCCAGATGGCCCTGTGCTCATCAAAGCTGGCAAACAAGGGGCAGATCCGACAAAGCCCGACATGGAGTTTGTGGAAACCTATCGCGGCGGCGGGCGGACAGTCTATTTTCCCGGCAGCTCCCTCAAAGGGGCCATTCGCGCCCACGCGGAGCGCATCGTCCGAACGGTGGGCAGCGACAGACGTCCTGAGGGGGGAGGCTTCAAACTCTGGGCCAGCGATCCCCTCGACCAAAAGGCCAATCAATGGCTGGAAAAAATTGCAGAGCCCCACCAGGTTTACGCCCTTTCTTCCTTTACGGATCAGATGTTCGGCAACACAGCCATCGCCAGCCGGGTCCGCATCGAAGATGCCTATCCCAAGCCGGGAACCCCTCTGCGCCTGGAGGAACGTAATGGGGTGGCCATCGACCGCGTCTTCGGCTCAGTGGCGGTGGGGCTGGGGCCGTTCAGCTATCAAGTGTGCGTAGAGGGATCCTTTCAAACCAAGATCCACCTGAAAAACTTTACCCTGGCCCAACTGGGTCTGCTGGGACTGGCGTTGCGGGATCTGGATGAAGGCTGGTTTGGCATCGGCTTTGCCAAGTCCCGCGGCATGGGCACCGTTCGGGTTGAGTACGAGTGGGCGGTGGTGGACTATCCGGGCTGCCTGGTGGATGAGGCAAACAAGCAGATTCGACTACTGGGATCCCCCCTGACCTGGCCACAGGGATCCCTGTTGGGGGCGGGCGAATTTTTAACCCCCGAAGAGGCGGGCAAATACGGCTTTCCCCAACCCGATAGCCAAGCGGTGCCGGTGGGAGCAGAGCCGATGCCTTTGGGATTTGGGGCGCGGCTGACCTGGGAGCAGGGATCCGAGGCCAAGGTGGAGCACCTGCTCGCTGCCGCCGTCAACAGTTGGGCCAAACTTCTGCAAGCGGAGGCCAAAGCCGTATGAAACCAGCCTACGTCGCCTCGCTCAGGATTCGAGACGGGGGGGAGCCCTCGCTTTCCCAAGTGCTCTCGGCCTGTTTTTCCACTTCTGAAAAAACCTACTCCTTTCTGCGCTGGCCCCATCGAGTCAGCGGCATTCAGGTGGGGATCCCGGCGGATCCCGTCTGTCCAGAGGGGCAAGTTTTCTCCCAACAAGGGGAACTGCGCTGGAAAAGCACCCCCCACGGCTGGGATCTGCTGTATCTGGGGATCCAAGCTCCCCCGGACTCCTTTATCCCTCTGCCGGGAGAGTGGCGGTGGGAGGATCACGCAGCCGACCTGTACGGATCCCAAAGTCAAGAAACCCGCTTCCCCAAGCTCCTCAGCCATCCCAAAGATCTCAGGGTAGGCCAGCGCTACTTCCGAGATGAGCGAACTGCCCGTGTTCACTTTATTGCCCTGATCCCGAGGTGACCATGACCCCCCAAGGCCCTCGCCCACTGCCCAACCAGGCTGCCTCTGCAAGATCCTCTGCCGGCGACAGCAGTCGAGGTGGAGGTAACCCAACCGTGTCTCCCAAACCCTACGAGCTGATCCCGTTTCCCACCCAGCCCCCCAAGCTGGAGCGGCCCGCCGGCCACGCCAAGTTCCATCCCGACAAGTTGCACGGCACCCTCTTTCTCACCCTGACGGTGCAGACCGCCCTCCACATCTCCACCGGCCACCTGGCCTTGGGCAGCGACGTCGGCGTCAACGGGATCCCGGTGCTCAAAACCATGACCACCACCCCCGACGGGCGGCTCAAGATCCAGGGCAGCTCCCTCAAGGGGGCCATCCGGGCCATGTACGAGGCGATCACCAACAGCACCCTTGCAGTGATCACCAGCCGCTACAAAGATCGGATCCCACCAGAGCGGCAGCCCTGCCGCCAGAAGGAGCGGCTATGTCCTGCCAGCCGCGTTTTTGGCGCCCTCAACTGGCAGGGACTGGTGGAGTTCAGGGATGCCGTTGCCACCGGCATCGGCTCCGGCGGCGGATCCCTGCCCCCGCTGTACCGTCCCCGACCCGACCAGCGCAGAGCCTACTTTGAAAACGGCAAGGCGGTTGGGCGCAAGTTTTATTACACGCACCGCAGGGCTTTGCAGGGCCATCAAAAGGGGACACCCACCCAGCAGGCGGCGCAAAATACGGTTTTCAAAACCCAGATCCACTTCAAAAACCTCACCCCTGCCGAGCTGGGCACCTTGTTCACGGTTTTGGGTCAGGATCCCGCGCATCCGCTGCTGCTGAAGGTGGGGGGCGGCAAGCCTGTAGGACTGGGATCCCTGCAGGTCACCCTGGACAAGATCGAGCAGCCCCGCAACCTGAAAGAGCGCTATAGCCGCTACGATCCCCCACAAGCCGATACCCTAGAAGGAGAAGCCCTCAAAGCCTTTGTGCAAAAGCAGATCCAAGCTGCCCAGGGCTACATCCTGCCCGATCAGCTTCGGCAGTTGGCCGCCATCCTGAGCCCCACCCATCTGCGCGAACCGCCCACCACCGCCTACTGAGGGTGCTCCGATGCTGTCAGACCCCGTCGATCTCAGCCCCCAATCTTGGGATCTCGCCCACGGCATCGCCATGACTTTGGCGAAGGAAGAGGTGGATGTCAACGAATTGAGCAAGTGCTTCGCCTACCTCCGCTCGGTGGTCCATCTCCCCGACGCGGGATCCCGTTTCTTCCGATTCACCGGCGAGCTGGTGCGAGAAACTGGCCTCCACCGCAGCAACGAAACCCCACGCTACTACCGGCTCATCGACCAAACCTGTAAAAAGTACTTGCAATCTCTGCAGGATAGGCCGGCTGAGATGCTGCAGATCCTGGGCTGGGCCGCCCGCCTGGCCCGCTACTACAAAGATGGGGGAGTGCCGATCGGCGAGATCCCGTCCCCTCCCGATCCCAATGGCGGTCGTCCGACCCATTCCCGCGGCGGCGAGGCCAAGCCCCAGCCAGAGGCACTGCGGCCCAAAGAGTAACCTGAACAAAAGCAGGCTCAGCCCCAAGTTGAAAATGCAGCAGCTTCTACCAAGGCCCGCTTCAAAATTGGGCAACACCTCAAGGCCAGCATCACGAATATCAAGGGCAACGAAGTTACCTTCCAAATCGTGAATACGAATATCAAGCTCACCCAAAAAGAGCCGAAACGGGCCGGATCCCTGACGGTGGGGCAAGAAGTGGAGGTAGAGGTACTCGACTTAAGGGAAGATGGCAGAGTTCGCAGAGTAAGGCTGCTCTGATTGCGAGAGGGGATGGAGCCCTTAAAAACTGCGAGAAAGTTAGGGGATAACTCATGCAGACCATCATCATGACGGTGGGCACCTCTTTGCTCACCAACCCGGACAAAAACCTGCAACCACAACGCCCTTGGGTCGGCCAAAAAACCATCGGGGATCCGGAACGGGCCTTGGCCTGGATGAAAAAGACAGATTTGGAACTAATCAGCGCCGAAACCAATACCTACTACCGGCTGGATCCCACTCCCCAGGATGCCTTGATTTTGCTTTACTCCGAAACCTCTGAAGGACTGGAGTGTGCCCAGATTTTGCAGCTCTTTTTTGAAGAAGCGCTGGGCCAACAACAGGTTTCGCTGGTGCCCCTCCCCGGCGTTAACTACGAGCTAGAGGGATCCTCCCTGGAGCGGATGGCCGAGCTGTTGCGCCAGTTGGCGGAAAGCGCTAAAGGGATCGTCACCTTCGCCGCCACCGGGGGCTTCAAAGCCCAGGCCATGATCATGGCCGTGGTGGGCAGTCAATTGGGGATCCCGGTCTGCTACATCCACGAGCAATATAAATCTCTGGTGTATTTACCTTACTTACAGCCGCAAGTCCAGCCGCGGATCCCGCGGGCGGCTCTCCCCGATTCCGGTCGAGATCGCTCCCAGGTCATCCAATTGCGGAGCGACAGCAGCCATCACCGTCCTCGCAGTTGGGTCAAGGTGGAAAAGCTCCTGCGCGACCTTCCCTGGGTAGATCTGGTTCGCTACGACTCAAACGCCTACGCTGCCCCCAAAAACGGCGTCAAAGCCGCCAACCGCAGAACCGAAGATGGTCGCCACATTTTGTGGGTTCATCTCCACGAGAGCCAGGACACCCATCTTGCGGTTCGGGTGGAGACCACCGGCTATACCCCCGACCACCTGGAGCAGGCTGCCGCCGAGTTGCGGGAGCGCCTTGGCCGTCTCCTTTAGCTTTTGCTCAACTGCTGGGCCACGAGTTGTACGATGGCCTGGGCCGCACCCGGACTGCCCCCTAGACGTTGCAATTCCCTCTGCATCTGCTGACGCCGCTCGGGATTAACCAACAGGGCTCGCATCTGTTCGGCCACCTGGGCTGGGCGCAAATGGCTTCGCAGCTCCGGCACCACCTCGTGTCCGGCCCAGATGTTTGGCCAAGCCAGGTGGCCCAACCACTGCAGGGCAATTCTGTTGATGAGGCGGGCTAGCCAGGTGCCCAGGCCAGGCAAGCGGGCCAACAGTCCAGGGATCCCTTCCCAGGCGCGCATAGCTTCTAGCTTGTTGGTGGGGATCGCCACCACCATCGGCACCCCTAAGTAGGCCAGCTCGGCGGTGTTGGCCCCAACTGTGGTTAGGCAGAGGTCGCAGTTGGCCAGCACCGAATAGGCAGGGAAACGGGTCCACAGCTGTACCGTGGTGCCAAAGGGGGTGACGAAGTGGGATCCAAGATTGGTTTGCTCCAGGGTGGCGGAGGTGCCGTAGATGATGGCCATATCGGGGTTAAGCCGGGGATGGGCATAGGCCGCCAGGGATTGTGGGGTCTGTCCAGGAGCCACCGGGATCACAAAGCGGACGTTGGCCAACAGCTGGCGCAATTCATCGGCCACCGCCAGCACCAGCGGCACCCCCAAGGAGAGCTTGGCCGGCTTGGAGCCGGGGAGCAGCCCCACCTGGTAGTGGGTGCGGATGCTATCGCCAAGACGTTGCCAGCCGCGCGGCAGCAAGGCTTCGTCGGCAGAGGTGGGTTCCACCTTTTCCGGTGCCGTTCGCAGCGATCCCAGCTCCTCGATGGGATCGGGGAGGGGCTGGAGGAGGGTGGAAAAGCCTGCCGTCGATTTGGGAGCAGCGCTAGGAGTCGGCGGGGGAAGGGAGCGGCTGCTGAGCCAGCCGGGAAGAGGTATCCCCGGCAAGTAGACAGCACTGGCCACGCCATCGGCCATCAGATCCCCGACCACGTGCATCTTGGCAGCCCAGCGGTGGCCCAGGAGGCGTCCCCCGTCGTAGCGACGTTTGATCTCCTCCGTCCGCACCGCAAAAACGTCTACCCAGGGTCGCCAGCGGGGCCGATGCTCGGCATACACCACCACGCGGTAGCCGAGACGACGGGCAATCCAGACAGCAAAAAACTGATCCCCCCCCAGAAACAGCACCACCCCCCGTTTGGCCCAGTCCCAAGCTTCTTCGGTTTGGCCAGTGAGCAAAAAAGCTAGAAAAAAATCGGGATCCTGAACCCGATCGACCTGGATAAATTCCTCCGCTATCTTCATCTCTTGCCCAGAAGCGTGCGGACAAGGAGAGAGGACCAGGGAAAGACGGGCCTGGGGCAGTTGCTGGCGCAACTCTAGGACAACTGGCCGCACCCAGGTGAGCAGCTCGCCGGGGCCGTTGGAGAGGATGAGGATGTCGTAGGGAGGCTGGCCGCCGTTCACTGAGAGCCTCAGGGGGCAGAAACTTTGCCGCTATTGTAGGGGATCTCAACAGCTCCCAGCCCTTGCCCAGGGTTCAACTCCAAGGAGGGCCACCGTTTTTGTCCAGCTGACTTTGCAACCACCCTTGGATATCCCGCAAACTTTCTGGGGAAACCTCGTGGCCCATTGCGTACTCGCGATAAGTAAAGCTCAGGGGCAGCAAGGCAAAGTAGTCGCGGATCTGGCGGCCAAAGGCCACCGGTAAAACGGTATCGGCAGTGCCGTGAACCACCAGGATCTTCAGATGCTGCATCCGGGCTGGCTCTACCGCCTCGGCCAGGATCTCTGGCGAAAGACGACCGCTTATTGCCACCACGCCGGCTAGCTTCTCAGGCTGGGTTAGAGCCAGATATAAGCTCATGATTGCCCCTTGGCTAAACCCCAGCAAATAGACCTGGGCCGGATCCAAGGAAATGTCGGCCATTCCCTGGGACAAAGCCTGATCCAGAAAGCAGCTTAAAAGCTCCCGGCTGCGGCGGGCTTGCTCGGGATCCCCCACCAGCCCTTCCGGCGTCCAGGCCATTTCAAACCAGGCAAAGCCACCTGCCCCCCAGGGAAGCGGCGCCCTTAGGCTAATCACCGCCAAGCGGGGATCCAAGTAAGGGGCCAACTGGAGGAGATCCCCCTCATGACTGCCGATCCCGTGCAGCATCACCAACACCGGCGCCTTGCCGGGCCCGGCGTGGCGGGGGGGTTGAAAGCGGTAGGCAAGGGGCAGCGGGGAAGACACTGCAATCCTCAGAAATCGAGACCAATGCCGCCTAGACCCAATCCCGAGGCTGGCGCAGCACTTCGTAGAGCTTAGCTTCCCAGCTATCGGGCGGTGGCTCGTAGCCGTATTCCCAGCGCACCAAGGGCGGCAGCGACATCAGGATCGACTCGGTACGGCCTTGGGTCTGGAGACCAAAGACCGTGCCCCGGTCGTAGACTAGGTTGAACTCCACATAGCGGCCGCGCCGGTAGAGCTGGAACTGGCGTTCCCGCTCCCCCCATTCCATCCCCTGCCGCCGCTCTACAATCGGCACATAGGCGGGCAAGAACGCCTCGGCACAGGCTTGCACCAGCTCAAAGAGGTGTTCCCAACTGCGGGATCCCACCCGCACCTGGAGGGGCGGCGGCTCAGCGGCGAGCTGCTCGGGATCCGCTTCTGCCTCGCCCTCAGGACGGTAGAGCAGCCCAGGCCGGTCGTCTTGATAGTCAAAGAAAATGCCGCCCACGCCGCGGGCCTCGCCCCGATGGGGCAAGAAGAAGTAGCGGTCGCACCAGATCTTGAAAGCCGGGTAGTAGGCCGGATCCAGCCGGTCGCAGGCCGCCTTGGCAGTGCGGTGAAAATGGGCCGCATCCTCCTCAAACAGGTAGTAGGGGGTGAGATCCATGCCGCCGCCAAACCACCAAACCGGCCCCGCCTCAAAATAGCGGTAGTTGAGGTGAACCGTCGGCACGTAGGGGTTGCGGGGGTGCAACACCATCGAGGTGCCGGTGGCGTAGAAAGGATGCCCTGCTGCCTCTGGGCGCTGTTTGCAAATCGAAGGGGGCAGCTGGGATCCAAACACCTCGGAAAAATTGACCCCTCCTTGCTCGAACACCCCTCCCTGCTGGATAACCCGCGAGCGTCCACCCCCTCCTCCGGGACGCTCCCAACTGTCTTCCCGAAACTTGGCTTTGCCGTCCAGTGCTTCTAGGCGAGCGCAGATCTCGTCCTGGAGGTGCCGCATAAACTGGCTTACTCGTTGACGGGCATCTGTTGGCGGCGCTGTCGGGCTTGCGGTCAGCATCATCGTCTTTCCATCTCTTGAAACGGACAGAACAACCTCCCCCTGCTAAGGGCAGACCCAAGGCTCAAGCCCCGCAGGCGCGGAGAACCCTTTTTCGGCGATCTAGGCCACTCCTAGGATTTTAAGTGGGAACGACCTCCTGGGGGCGAAGCCGAGCCCACTTGTTCCGCTCCTCGCGAAAGCTCTGGCAGGCCACCACATCCCACTCCATCTCGGTGCCGCCGTTGCGGATGTTGACGTTGATCTGGGGTCCTTGCGGCTCAAAATCTGGCGTCAGGGTGAGGTGGGGCTGCTGGTGCTGCGCTTCCACAGCGTGATAGGTGGTGCAACGATCCACATAGTAGCAGTGAATACAAATGCACATGGCTGCTGCCTACCCGAAAGAGTCTGTGACCTCGACGATAGCATTCTCAGAGGCGGGGGATCCGGCTTGCTCAACCGACTCCTGAGGCATTTCTTAGGAAAGAGAGGCATCTCCCCTTCTCTCGTCTAAAATCTCAAGATACTCATCCACCCATGAGGCTAAGGTTTGGTTCCTAGTCAGGATCGAGTCAACCAGGCTATCCCGAGAAATTGCCATGAACACCCACACCCGCTACCGCTTTACCTGCACCCTCTCCTTTGGGGATATCTACGGCCAGATCATCGTTTGGCTAATCGTGATTTTTGCCGGCCTGGGTGCCGCCCTCTCTTTGATGAATAGCCCCCTCTACGCCTTTCTCACCATCGCGCTGATCTTGGTCATCTCCCTGCCTTTTCTGCTCTTTGCCTTCGTGACGACGCTGCTCAACCACATCGAGTTTGTGGCTGTTCCACCGGAAGAAGAGGAAGAGCGCGCTGCGGCAGCCGAGTCGCCGGTGACCGTCAGCTAGCAGCCATCTGAACCTGGCGGCCCCAGGGATCCCTGGGGGCGCGGGACAGGGGCACTTTCTCCTTAATACTTGTTTAAGCTTTGTCAAATTTTGTCTATAATCGGGGCTAGCAGCCCTGCTGGCTGGCCCCTTTGCCTTTGCGCTTCCTAGCTCAAGGAAACAGCCGGGGTTGGCTCAAGGAAGGGCTGCAGGAAAGCGTAGGAAAAGGTGTGTGCAAGGGTGATGAAGGCAATGGAAAATAGCTTGGCCCAGCTCGACTACCGAGTGTACCGGCTGGCGCGGCTGTTGAGCGAATACCTCAACTTGGGGAGTTAATTGCAGTTTCCGCCGGATCTTTGGAGGGTGAGCCGCTGGCTCCCCCTCAGTTTTCCGCCCGCTGAAGTGGATCTGGCGTCAGCGACCGGGATCCCGTAAGCTAGCTAACCTATCTCCCGTTGCATCCCCTATGCGGATCCCGTCCTGGTGGCCAAAGCTAAGTTTTCAGGTTTGGCTAATCTTTATCGGTCGGCTGCTCTCCCAAACCGGAACCGGCTTTACCCTGTTCTACGCCAGCCTCTTTTTCGTCAATCAGGTGGGGCTGACAGCTACCCAGGTGGGTTTGGGCCTGGGCTTGATGGCCTTTACTGGCGTATTTGGCCGCATCCTCGGAGGTTCGATGGCAGACGGAGCTTGGGGCCGCCGCTCCACCTTGATCCTCTCGCTGGCCATTTCCGCTCTGGGCTCCTTTGGCTTTGCCCTTTCCCATGGCTTCTGGAGCTTTGCCTTGGCCAACCTGGTGGCGGGGTTTGGGCAGGGCCTCTATTGGCCGCCGGCGGAAGCAATAGTAGCGGATCTAACCCCGCGCGAGCAGCGCAACGAAGCCTATGCCCTAAACCGCCTGGGGGATAACTTGGGCCTGAGCCTCGGCGTGGCCATGGCCAGCGCCCTGGTGGCTCTGACGAAGAACTACCGCCTCTTGTTTATTATCGACGGCCTCACGTACTTGATTTTTTTAGCCCTGCTCTGGCTTTGCATTCGGGAAACTCGGGTAGCTCCGTCGGCGGCAGAGTTCGCAGGCTGGAAAGCCGCCCTGAGGGATCGCCCCCTATTGGTGTTTGCCGCGGCCAACATTTTCTTCACCACCTACATTGCCCAACTCAGCAGCAGCTTGCCCCTTTACTTGCGCAAGGGGGCTGGGATGCCTGAGGTACAGATTGGCACGTTGTTTGCTCTGCACGGCGCCCTCGTTGCCCTGCTGCAGATGCCGGCAGCTCGTTGGCTCAATCGCTGGACGCGTGTCCGCGCCCTCCGGGGATCCGCACTGATGTGGGGGCTGGGATTTGGTTTGGTTTGGCTCAGCGGCCTGGCGGCCCAGTTGGGAGCGATGCCGGCTATAGGGATGGCGGCCTTGGCCTTGGCAGTGCTCTCGTTGGCCTTGGTGAGCTACAATCCCTCCGCTTCGGCGCTGGTGGCAGATTTGGCCCCGGATCATCTGCGGGGGGTGTATCTGTCGGTCAACTCCCTCTGTTGGGCAGCAGGCTTTGCCCTTGGGCCGCTAATTGGGGGAGTGGCTCTGGATCTGCCGCCAGCGTGGGCAGGCGGGCTGTGGTTGTTTTGGGTGGCCAGCGTTAGTCTTGTCTGGGGGATCCTTAACGTTTTGGATGGCCTTCTGCCCCTTCGCGCCAAGGAGGCTGCTCCCCTGGCCAGCAAGCTCTAGGAGGAGATGGGCAGCTTGTTAAGCTAATGTTACCTTCAGCTTTCTGAACATGCGTCGTATTTGCATCCTTGGGGGCGGCTTTGGCGGGCTGTACACAGCCCTGGAGCTTATCTGCCGACCTTGGCCGGAGCCGCCCCAGATTACCCTGGTGGATCGTCAGGAGCGCTTTGTCTTTGCTCCTTTGCTCTACGAGCTGCTCACTGGTGAGATGGAAGAGTGGGAGGTGGCCCCCCGTTTTCAGGATCTGCTGCCGGAGGGGGTAGAGTTTCGCCGCGGCGCGGTGCAGTCGGTTGACCTCCAAGACCACCGCGTCTTTTTAGCAGAAGGGCAGACCTTGGAGTACGACGCCTTGGTGCTGGCCCTGGGAGGGGAAACTCCCCTGCAGGGCGTGCCAGGAGCAACAGAGTTGGCCTTTCCCTTCCGCACCCTGGCCGATGCCCAGCGGCTGCGGGCCCACCTGCAAACTCTAGAAGCCCGGGATCCGGCTCAGGCGATCCACCTGGCTATTGTGGGGGCGGGGGCCAGCGGCGTAGAGCTAGCCTGCAAATTGGCTGACCGGCTGGGATCGCGCGGCCGGATCCGTCTTATTGAGCTGGGATCCCAGATTTTGTCGGGGTTTGCCCCCTCCAGCCGGGAGGCGGCCCAGGCGGCGCTGGCCCAACGGCGGGTGCAGGTGGAGTTGCAAACCAAGGTCTTGGGCATCGAGGCCCTGGGCGAGAACGGCGCCCCTCCCTTCCGCCTGCAACTGCAGCGGCTGGCGGCCCAAGAGATGGCCACGGATCTTGTGGATGGCGTGCTGTGGACCGTCGGAACCCGACCGGCAGCGGTGATTGCCAACTTGGATCTGCCCAAAACTGAGCGGGGACGGCTGCAGGTTTTGCCCACCCTGCAAACTCCCACCTTCCCAGAGATCTTCGCGTTGGGAGATGCGGCGGCGGTGCTGGATGCCAGTGGCCAGCCGGTGCCCGCCACTGCCCAAGCGGCTTTTCAGCAGGCCGGCTATTGTGCTTGGAACCTGTGGGCTCTGCTCACGCAGGAGCGGCCCCTGCTGCCGTTCCGTTACTTCTCTCTGGGGGAGATGCTGAGCTTGGGAGTGGATGCGGCGGTAGTCTCCACCCTCGCTGGCCTCACCCTAAGCGGCCCCTTGGGCTATTTGGCCCGACGAGCTGCCTACCTGGTGCGCCTCCCTACCCTGGAGCACCAGCTCAAGGTGGGATGGAACTGGATCGCCCGCCCGCTGTGGCAGGCGCTAGGATCCCTGTAGCTGACGGGAGCGCTCGTAGGCTGCCTGCACCGCCCGCATCAAGGCCCCCCGCACCCCCGCCTGTTCTAGGGCTTGGATCCCGGCAATGGTCGTTCCCCCTGGGCTGGTAACCTGATCCTTGAGGAGGGCGGGGTGAAGGTTCTCTTGCTGCATAAGGGCGGCAGTGCCCGCCAAGGTCTGCACCGCCAACTGAGTGGCGATGGAGCGCGGCAACCCCACCCCTACCCCGCCGTCGATCAGCGCCTCCAGGATCACCGCCAAATACCCTGGCCCCGACCCCGAAAGGGCCGTCACCGCGTCCATCTGGCTCTCCGGCACCGTCACCACCTGGCCCACGGCGCGAAATAGCTTCTCCACCTGCTCTACCTGGGCGGGCGTCACCCCCGGCCCGTAGCTGATGGCCGTTATGCCCGCCCCCACCAGCGCCGGCGTGTTGGGCATGGTGCGCACCACCTTTTGCTGGGGAAAAGCCTGCTGCAACTGCTGCAATGGGATCCCGGCCATAATCGAGATCACCAACTGCGTGGCGGACGGCTGGCCCATCTCTGCCACCACCTGCGGGAAAACCTGGGGTTTGACGGCCAAAAATAAAATCTCAGACTCTCCTGCTTGGGCAAGATCCGCCAACAGCCGAATGCCCAGCTCCTGCTGTAGGGTATTGGCCTTGTCCGGGTCGGGCTCCCGCAAAGCCACCTGAGCTGCAGGATAAACTCCCGCGGCCACCCAACGCCGCAGCAGGGCGGATCCCATGGCTCCACCCCCGATTACACTCAGCAGCGGTCGCTCCATGCCGGCTAGTGCTGCCCCACCGCCTGCAAATGTTCATAGCCGCTGGGCCAGAGAGGGGTGGGGCTTTGCAGAGGGCGCTGCAGCGGCGGCATCCCTTGGCTGCTTGGAGTAGAGACCGTCACCGTGCTGGGGGTGAACAAAAAAATGTTTTCGCCAATGCGCTCTTGGTGGCCATCGATGGCGTAGGTGCCGCCGGCAACAAAATCC
This sequence comes from Synechococcus sp. RC10A2, assembly GCF_047502605.1. Lineage (NCBI taxonomy): Bacteria > Bacillati > Cyanobacteriota > Cyanophyceae > Synechococcales > Synechococcaceae > Synechococcus > Synechococcus sp. RC10A2. The sequence continues at coordinate 1,661 of NZ_JANSHP010000011.1, read as the reverse complement.
ACAGATCGCTGCGCCTCGGCGGGATCCATCAGGGTCAAGTTCATGATCACCGTCTTGCGCTCCCGCAGGTACTGGATGACTTGTGCCATCTCGTCAAAGCTGCGCGGCTCCAGCACCACCACTTCGCTAGTGGGTGGGTTGACGCCCGGTAATCCAATCACGTTGCTCCCCATACTGCCCCCCCCTAGGCGATCCCGATGTTGACTGCGCCGATGGCCCCGCGCCTCTTCTCGACCGACAGACCCTTCCCCGGCTTCCACTCCCCGCTGTCGGCGTCCGCGTGGAAGGGCACTGGCTTCCTGCTCTTCGGGAGCCGGTTGAGAACGGCGTCCCTCGTAGAGCAGTTGGTAATCCTCCTGCCCTTCCATCTCAGGGTACTCCTCCAGGCTGTCCACGGGATCATTTAGGCCCACAAAATCTCTTACCCTGCTCCAGATTCCATTGACGTTCATCGTCCACATCCTCACTACAGGTCATGGTTTGCGGCAAGCGCAGGATTCAGGCTCCTGATGGGATCTTGAGTAGCCCACTCCAGCCAAAGGGCATCTCCAGCCTCATATTTTTAGTTAAAGTTTTTCAAAAGGCCGAGACAGGGCTTGCTCAAGAAGCTGCCAACGCAGGTTAACAAAACCCATGGACTCGACGAGTCGAGTTTACCCAGAAGAAGTAAAGATGTCATCCCACTTGTCCGGCCATTGCTCTGGCCAGAGTCAACTCTGCTCCTCGTCCGGCTTGAACACGTGTTAACAGAGGTGACGCCAATGATTACAAACTTACCTAAAATTTGCCCTGCGAGGGAAATTTTAGGCAGGATTCCCCTGTTTTTGCCCGATCCAGGCCGAACTCCAGCCCTGAGCGTGCCTTGCAGGGCAGCTCCGGAGTTGGACGGCTTTACACAAAATTTAATCACAATTTAACGGCTTCATAGAGACTCCATCTATCTATTTCCGTTCGGCATCGGCAAACAAAGCGCGCCCCAGCCGGATCAAGTTAGAGCCTGCTGCCACCGCCAGGGGGTAATCGTCGGACATGCCCATGGAGAGGGTGTGCAACTGCAGATGCTCGTAGCCGCTGCGCTGGATGTGATCGGCCAGCTCGGCCAGCTTGCGAAACAGCTCCAGGGCTGCCTCTGAGCTCAAGCCCAAAGGCAAAATGGTCATCAGGCCCACAATTTGCACCTGCAGCAGTTGATTCAGTTGCGGCAGGCTTTGCAACAGATCGGGGATGAGCCAGCCAAATTTATGGGGATCCGGGGCCAATTTCACCTGCAGACAGAGCTTGGGGGTGAGGTGCAGCTCCCAGGCTTTTTGGTTGATCAGCTTGGCCAGGCGCAGGCTATCGACGCTGTCAATCCAGGCAAATTGTCTGAGGGCCGGTTTGACTTTGTTGGTCTGCAGGTGCCCGATCAAGTGCCAGACAATATCGGTCAGATCCTGCAGTTGCGCCTGTTTGGCGGCTGCCTCTTGCACTCGACTCTCCCCAAAATGGCGGATCCCGGCCCGATAGGCGGCGCGGATGTGGTTGACGCTGTAACCCTTGCTCACCGCCATGATTTCCACATGCTCTGGGATCTGGGCGCGGATGGCCTGAATGCGGCTGTGGATGAGCTGATACATTTACGCTGAACACTGCTGAACATCACTGTTCAACTATGCAGCGAT
>NZ_JANSHP010000010.1:0-1161 GCF_047502605.1 Synechococcus sp. RC10A2 | reverse complement strand
TCGACTAGGTCAGGAGTGGATTAGCCGCGGATGGCCGGCGCCACTTCCACCGCCGCCAGGTCCAGCGGGAAGTTGTGCGCATTCCGCTCGTGCATCACTTCCATCCCCAGGTTGGCACGGTTGAGCACATCCGCCCACGTCCCAACCACGCGACCGTTGCTGTCCACAATCGACTGGTTGAAGTTGAACCCGTTCAGGTTGAACGCCATGATGCTGATCCCCAGCGCCGTAAACCAAATCCCAATCACAGGCCACGCCGCCAGGAAAAAGTGCAGGCTCCGGCTGTTGTTGAACGACGCATATTGGAAAATCAACCGGCCAAAATACCCGTGCGCCGCCACGATGTTGTAGGTCTCTTCCTCTTGCCCAAACTTGTAACCCAAGTTCTGCGACTCCTCCTCCGAAGTCTCCCGAATCAGGCTCGAGGTCACCAACGACCCGTGCATCGCACTAAACAGCGCACCCCCAAACACGCCGGCCACGCCCAGCTGGTGGAACGGGTGCATCAAAATGTTGTGCTCCGCTTGGAACACCAACATGAAGTTGAACGTCCCCGAAATCCCCAGCGGCATCCCGTCCGAAAACGAGCCTTGCCCAATCGGGTAAATCAAAAACACGGCCGTCGCCGCCGCCACCGGCGCCGAGTAAGCCACCGCAATCCAGGGACGCATCCCCAAGCGGTAGCTCAGCTCCCACTCCCGGCCCATGTAGCAGAACACCCCAATCAAAAAGTGCAGCACAATCAGCTGGTAGGGGCCGCCGTTGTACAGCCACTCGTCCAAAGAAGCGGCTTCCCAAATCGGGTAAAAGTGCAGGCCAATCGCAGCCGAAGAAGGCACCACCGCGCCGGTGATGATGTTGTTGCCATACAGCAACGAACCCGAAACTGGCTCGCGAATCCCGTCGATGTCCACCGGGGGAGCACCAATGAAGGCAATGATGAAGCAGGTGGTGGCAGTCAGCAGGGTGGGGATCATCAGCACCCCGAACCAACCGATGTAGAGGCGGTTGTCGGTGGAGGTGACCCACTCGCAAAACTGCTCCCACACGTTGCTGGTTGAGCGACGTTGGATAACAGTGGTCATGATGGCAAACTTCCCTGAGGAAGCGCGAAGATTGACAACCTAACCTTAAATCATCCGTTAAGTTCTGTCAACTACC
>NZ_JANSHP010000009.1:0-1168 GCF_047502605.1 Synechococcus sp. RC10A2 | reverse complement strand
CGGCGGTGGAAGTGGCGCCGGCCATCCGCGGCTAATCCACTCCTGACCTAGTCGACCAGTCCTTCTTGAATCCCCTGGCAGACGCTGGGGGGTTTTTCTGCTTTTCATAGAACGTAGCCCAGTTGCTCAAGGGAATCGGTGTCCCAAAGGATCTGCCCATCCAGAGCCATTCTCCCCTGCACCGGCATTCCAACTTGAGCCTCTAGGCGTGGGATCAAAGCTGCATCCAGCTCCTCCAAAGCTTGGGGATCCTCGGTTTCGGGCAGGGATCCGACCAGCACCCAGCCCAAGTTGCGGACCTTGGCTTGGCGCATCAGGGCGGCAAAGGCGGTTGCTTGGCTCAGGGCGGCCTCCCGTCGCAGCGTTAAGAGCAGGCTAAACCCCCAAGCATGGGCCAAATCGGCCCAGGTTTGGCCTGGCTCCAGGGGATCGGCGACACTGCCCGGCAGAACCAGGAGGGGATTGGTTGCCCGCTCGCCGATTTGTTGCCAGAGGGCCTTGAGCTGAGCTTCCGAAGGGTTGGGATCCACCCTGAGCTGGACTCAAGGTCTCTGGACCACCTCTTGCCAGGCGCTGGCCACTGCTGCGGCTCCGGGGATCCCCGGCCAGGTATCGGCCACCATCACCCTCATGAGTTCGGATCCCCCACCTCAGACTCCCAGAGAGTGAGAAACTCCAGCTGGACCTCGAAGCCAAACACCAAAGCCATATCCCGCAGCATCGAGAGGGATCCCAGTTTCTGCTGCTTGAACCACCGCATCAACACAAAGAGATTTCCAGCGCTTCTGGGTTGTAAACAATGCCCTCGCGAGGGTTGAATTGATGGGGCACCAACATGGCTGCGTAACGGGCCAGCTCTCCTTGGCGCCAGTTGAGGAAGTAGGGCATCCAGGGGCAGACCGTGTCCCAACGAATAAACCACAGGCGCACCTCCGGGATCTCCGACAGCTCGCGCGGATCGTCGGGGCTGCGCGGCCAATCGATGGCGCATTACACCTGCTGGGCAGCCCGGACAGGATCCGCCATCAACGTTTTCAACAGCTCATGGCCCGGGGTTAAATCCAGAGCTTGAATGGCTTTAGCAGGAAGGTAGAAGGTAATCGGCACGACGACACAGCTACAGCCTGTTAAGGGCTCAAGGGGTACAATAGCAGCACTTAGCAAACCA
>NZ_JANSHP010000007.1:0-22958 GCF_047502605.1 Synechococcus sp. RC10A2 | reverse complement strand
GTCAATTTCTTGACGCAACTCTTGTGGGACTATCAGCTTGCAACGTACAGAGATAGTCTGGCTCATGGGCTTATTGTAGTTCATCCAGACTTTGGCCGGCAAACCTATATAGAGGAGGGCTTTCCTCCCGACACCAAGCCTGCGGCTATGGTGCGGGCCTCCAGCCCGAAAATTTGGTGAACGCGGATGCGTCCTCTCTTGCGGATGGAGTGAAGGAATTGTCATGAAACCAGCTTGTCGCGCTCGAGGGTCTGCCCCTGCCAAGAGATGGCTTCCGGCTTGGCTGAACCCTCTGGCCAAGTCCCTGTGGGTTGGGCTGTGCTGCCTGGTGCTGAGCCTGGCCAGCGCCTGCGGTACCAGCAGCAGCTCAGTTCCCCCGTCCGGCGGCGGGGCAGGGTTTATCGCCTCGGATCCCAACGTCACCCTCTCCACTCAGCCGCCCGCTTTTACGCTGCAGATTTTGCACGCCAGCGACTTGGAAGCTTCCATTGCCGCCGTTCAGGATGCCCCCCGCTTCTCCGCCGTGGTCAACGCGCTGCGGCCCGCATTTCCCAACACGGTGGTGCTCTCCAGCGGCGACAACTACATTCCCAGCCCCTTCTACAACGCCAGCGCGGATCCCTCGCTGCGGGGCCGGTATGACCGCACCCCTGGCAAAGCCGACATTGAAATCATCAACGCCATCGGCTTCGAGGCGGCTGCCTTTGGCAACCATGAATTTGACCAAGGCACACGCCAAATTCGCGACTTGATCCGACCCGACACCAGCCGCGGCTACGCGGGCGCCCGCTTTCCCTACTTGAGCGCCAACCTCAGCTTCAGCGGCACTGGCGAATTGACCAGCTCTGACTTTGCTGCCGATGGCCAAGAGGCCAGCTCCATCCGCGGCAAGATCGTCAAGACGGCGGTGATTACGGTGGGAGGGCAGCGGATCGGCCTGGTGGGTGCCACCACTACGCGCCTGGCCGCCATCTCTAGCCCTGGCCCTGAGGTGAGGGTGGAAGGCAAAGTGGACGACACCGACCAGGTGAATGCCGCCCTCATCCAGAACTTCGTCAACCAGCTCACCGGCCAGGGCATTAACAAGATCATCCTCCTGGCCCACCTGCAGCAGCTCCAAAACGAGGTAACCCTAGCCAGCCAACTGCGGGATGTGGACATCATCATCGCCGGCGGCTCCCACCGGGTGATCGCCAAGCCCACCGACCGCCTGCGCCCTGAAGATGTGCGCACAGGTGACTACCCCATCCTGCGCTCCTCGGCCAGCGGCCAACCCGTGGCAGTGGTGAACACCGGCGCCAACTACCGCTACGTGGGCCGCTTGGTGGTCGGTTTCGACGCCAACGGGGTGATTGCCCGCATCGATCCGGTGAGCGGCGCCTATGCCACCGACGACCAAGGGGTAGCAGCCGTGCGCGGCACCCCCAACCCCGACGTGGTGCGGATCGCCAACGAGATCGGCAACATCATCCGCACCAAGGATGGCCGCACCTTTGGCTCTACCACCCAATTCCTCAACGGCCTGCGGGCCGAGGTGCGCACCGAGGAAACCAACCTGGGCAACCTCACGGCGGATGCCAATTTGGCCTATGCCAGAACGGTTGACCCCACCACCGTCATCTCCCTCAAAAACGGCGGCGGCATTCGCGCTCCCATTGGAGCTACCACCGGCGGTGGCGGCGGCGAGCCGGTGCGGCGGATCCCTCCGCTGGCCAACCCCGATGCCGGCAAGCAGGCGGGCCAAGTTTCGCAACTGGATATCGAAACTTCCCTTGCCTTTAACAACGGCCTGTCGCTGGTGACGGTTACCGCTGAGGAGCTGAAGCAACTGATGGAACATGGGGTGGCGCAAAGCCAGCCGGGGGCCACGCCGGGCCGTTTCCCGCAGATCGGCGGCTTTGCCTTCAGCTTCGATCCCTCGCGGCCACCGGGATCCCGCGTGGTCTCCTTGCGGGTGGACACGCCCACCGGCCGGGATGTGGTGGTGCGCAACGGCCAGTTGCAAGGGGATCCCCGCCGTACCTTCCGCCTGGTGACGTTGGGCTTTTTGGCCGACGGCGGGGATGACTATCCCTTTCCGCGCCTGTCTAACCCCAACCGGGTGAACTTGGCTCCCAGCTCCGGCAACAGCTTCGATACCCCCGGCAGCGAGCAGGATGCCCTGGCCCGCTACTTGCGGCAGATCGGCGTGTTTACCCAAGCCGACACTCCGGCTGCCCAAGATACCCGCATCCAGAACCTGTCGGTGCGCCAAGATACGGTGCTGCAGGGCTTGTAGGCTGGGCTACTCTCAACCGGTGGATGAAGCCAACCGCCCCTCTCCTCTCTGGGGAGAGGGGATGGTTTTAATGAGGAGCCATTCAGCATTCTCGACCCAATAGAATATGCCACCATAGTGCTGCGGGTAGCGCTAGACACGCCAACGCCCCATGAGCCTGTCAAACCCATCTTCTCTGGCCGCCCCCCCGCTCGCTTCTTGGAGAGTGCAGCCGGATCCCGTCCTCATCCTTGGAGCCGGTCTAATGGGGCGCCTGTTGGCTGCCACCCTGGTCGAGGTCGGGCATTCTGTGCGCATTGTGGAGGCAGCTTCTCCCACTGCCCCTGAGAGCAGCGCGGCCCATCTGGCTGCTGCTATGCTGGCTCCTCTGGCGGAGTCTGCCGTCGCCGAGGCCAGCGTAGTAGCGCAGGGGTACTATGCCCTCTCCCGCTGGCCCGCCCTTCTGGCCAGCCTGCCAGAGCCGGTTTTCTTTCAGCAGGAGGGCACTGTGATCCTTTGGCACCGCCAAGATGCCGGGGAAGCCAAGCGTTTCTCGGCCCTACTGGCTGCTGTAGGGGAACGCCTTCCCCATCTCCCCAAGCCTCAGCAACTAGATGCCCAGGCGCTGGCCGAGCTGGAGCCCTCGCTGGCCGGGCGATTTGGGCAGGGCCTGTATCTTCCCCAGGAGGGCCAACTGGACAACCGCCAACTGCTGGCTGCTTTGCTGGCCAAATTGCGCCAGCACGGGGTGGAGGTGGAGTGGGGCCGCCCCTGGGATCTGGAGCAGGCGCGAGCTTGGCAGGAGCAAACCGGCGGGTGGGTTTTGGACTGCCGCGGCCTGGGATCCCGAAAAGAATGGGGCGGACAGGCACCGCTGCGGGGAGTTAGGGGCGAAGTGGTACGTCTGTATGCCCCGGAAGTATCTTTGCGGCGCCCGACCCGGCTGTTGCACCCCCGCTACCCGATCTACATCGCTCCCAAGCCGGGGCACCTGTTTGTGGTGGGAGCTACCGAAATCGAATCTGAAGATCGCTCGCCGGTGAGTGTCCGCTCGGCTCTGGAGCTGCTCAGCGCCGCCTACGCCGTGCATCCTGCCTTTGCCGAAGCGCGTATCCTGGAGTTAGGCAGCCAATGTCGCCCCACCTTGGCAGATCATCTCCCCGCAGTGGTGGAGCGCTCCCCGCGGCTGTTGCAGATCAACGGCCTCTACCGCCATGGTTTCCTCATCTCCCCCGCCATTCACGATGCCGTTTTGGAGTACCTCCACCACGGCAGTTGCCGCTTGGCGCAGCAGCTTGGGATCCCCTTTCAGGTGCAGGCTGCCCCTCTTGCCGGTGAATCCCTATCGCCATGCGTGTCTTGATCAACCAAAAGCCTTACGATCTGCCGGAGGGCACCACGTTGGCCGAGGCGATAGCCCAGGTGGGGGCCAGCGGCCCTTTTGCGGTGGCGGTTAACTTGGAGTTTGTGCCACGCGACCGCTACGAGCAAACCCGTTTGCAAGAAGGCGACCGGGTGGAGATCGTCGTGCCGGTTGCCGGCGGCTAGTGCCCGATTGCCTCCCCTCAAATCCCGCATTGTTGCCCCTCAGCGATGTCCACTCTTCTTCCTGTCTCCCCTTCAACTCGGGCCGATGAGGATCCCTTGGTGCTCTACGGCCAAGCGCTGCCCAGCCGCCTGCTGCTGGGGACAGCCCGCTATCCTTCGCCGGCTATTTTGGAGCAGGCGGTGGCGCGGGCCCAGCCCTGTTTGTTGACCGTTTCCCTGCGGCGCCAGGGGGCGCTGGGGCCGGAAGCTTCCCAGGGGTTCTGGGCCTTGCTGCAGAAGCTAGGGATCCCGGTTCTGCCCAACACCGCCGGCTGCCACAGCGTGCAGGAGGTAGTCACGACGGCGGAGATGGCGCGGGAGGTGTTCGGCACCGACTGGATCAAGCTAGAGCTGATTGGCGATGACTACACCTTGCAACCGGATCCGGTGCAACTGCCCGCTGCCGCCGCCGAGCTGGTTCGGCGGGGGTTTAAGGTCTTGCCCTACAGCACCGACGACCTGGTGCTGTGCCAGCGGCTCTTGGATGCCGGCTGTGAGGTGGTCATGCCCTGGGCCGCCCCCATCGGCACGGGCAAAGGCCCCCTCAACCCCTACAACTTGCGCCTGCTGCGGGAGCGGATCGAGGCGCCGCTAATTGTGGATGCTGGACTGGGCCTGCCCTCCCACGCCTGCCAGGTGATGGAGTGGGGCTTCGATGGGGTGCTGTTGAATACAGCGGTGGCCCTGGCCCGGGATCCGGTGGCGATGGCCGAGGCCTTTGCGGAAGCGGTGCGCTCAGGCCGCCGGGCCTACTTGGCCGGCGCGATGACGCCTCAAGAAGCAGCTCAGCCCAGCACGCCAGTTCTCGGCACCCCCTTCTGGCACCAGGGTTAACTGCCCTATAACTCAAGCAACAGGCTTTTGCGCCTGGACGACCTGCAGGGCTCCTCCAGCGTGCAGGGTCTGCCGGACGGCTTGCCAGCCCTGCTGCTGCAGGTACTGGGGCAAGTCCAGCTTGAGGAAGTGCCAAGCAGTCTCGGTCTCAAACAGGGCTAGAAACAAAACCAGTCCAGGCCAAAGTAGGGGCTGCCGGGGCGCGTGCAAATCGAGAATTAAAAGCCCTCCCCCCGGTTTGAGCACCCGCCACCCTTCGCGCAGCACCTGTTCCAGATCGGGGAGGGGCAGCTCGTGCAGGGCCAGGCTGGTGTGTACCCAATCAAAGCTGTCGGTGGGGAAGGGCAGATCCTGGGCAAAGGCTTCCACAAATTCGACGTGGGGGAGGCGCTGGCGGGCTGCCGCCAGGGCCTTGGGGGAAGCATCCAGCCCAACGACGTTTTGGCTCAGCTCGGCCAAGATCGGGGTTACCTCAGCGGGGCCACAGCAGAGATCCAACACCCGCTCCTGGGGATGAATCTGGATCCCTTGTAGGGGCAATCGCCGCAATCGCTCGCGGCCCCCCACCGCCAGGGCCGCCGCGCGGCTGATGCTGCGGTAAAGCCAGGGAAAGCGGTAGCTCCAGTCGCGCAGGAAGGTGGCCATAAGCAGGGATCCCTGGGGGGCTTCTTCAACCTACCTGTGAGACGGCTCCCCTGTCTCCTTGCTGCCCCTCACCCCAACCTCTCTCTCGGAGGGAGAGGGGAGTTGGCCTGGCTATTTTTGCCTGAGGTGGAACTTTCTTCTGCTGGCAATCGTCTAGACCAGCAGGTCATCTTGGGCCTTTTCCCCACCCACCTGCTGGTATGACTCAGTTTGAGCTGCCTCCTTCCCCTTCCGCAAGGCCTGGCCGGCACAGCGTGGTTTGGCTGGTGGCTGCTGCCGGGCTGACGGTCTTGCTCTGGCAGTTTCCCTGGGGCAATTACCTCCTCTACCCCTTTACCCTGTTAGCCACCTGGTTTCACGAGATGGGCCATGGCCTGATGGCGCTGCTGTTGGGGGGAGAGTTTCATCGTCTCGAGATCTATCCCGACGGCTCGGGGCTGGCCATCCACAGTGGCCAGCTATTTTTGGGGCGGGTGGGGCGGGCCTTGGTAGCCGCTGCCGGGCCGATGGGGCCGCCGCTAGCCGGGGCCCTGTTCATCCTCACCTCCCGCCGCCGCGGCACAGCTCGGCTGGGGCTGGTGTTTTTGGGATCCCTGTTGTTGCTCTCGACGCTGCTCTGGGTGCGCTCTCCCTTTGGCCTGTTGTTCCTCCCGGCCATGGGTTTGGGCATCCTGGCAGTAGCTCGCTGGGCTTCTCCTTGGCTGCGGGGCTTTGCCTTGCAGTTTTTGGGGGTGCAAGCCTGTGTGAGCACCTACCACCAACTCGACTACCTGTTTGTGGAGTCTGCGGTGATTAACGGGCGGCTGGTCCTCTCGGATTCCAGCCAGATTGCCCAAAACCTGTTTTTGCCCTACTGGTTTTGGGGAGGGGTGATGGCGGTGTTCTCTTTGGTCTTGCTGATCACCAGCTTGCAACTGGCCTTTCGCGACTAGGGGGCAAAACCGCAATTTTGGAAGTGATTCCTGTCACCTAAAAATCCGTCGCCCATCACTGCCCAGCCGCAAAAACCGCCGCTACAGTAGGGGGCATGAGGAGTGAGGAGTGTGGGAGCGGATTATGTGGCGAGATGTTATCGGACTGGCCCTGGCGGCCACGCTGTTGTTGATTAGCAAAACGGCGGCTGATACCCTCGGCCAGAACCAAGAGCCAACTCATTCTGTTCCGCTGCAAGACAAGCTGCTGGAATAAAGTTGTGCCGCTGCTGTCCCAAGCCGTTATCTCGTTGCCGCTTTGTGCAACACTCATCCTCAGAGAATCTTTAGAGTCTTTTCATTAGGCTTGGGATCCCAATGCGCATAGCCCTGTTTACGGAGACGTTTCTGCCCAAGGTGGATGGCATCGTCACGCGGCTTTGCCACACAGTGCGCCATCTAACGGCTCGCGGCAACTCGGTGCTTATCGTCGCGCCTCAGGGAGCCCCCAGGCGGTTTGCGCGGGCACGGGTCTACGGGATCCCGGGCTTCCCCTTGCCTTTGTACCCGGAGTTGAAGCTGGCTGCCCCTGGCCCGGCCATCGGCAAGCTGCTCAACCGTTTTCGACCGGATGTGATCCACGTGGTCAACCCGGCAGTTTTGGGGTTGGGGGGCCTCTACTACAGCCAGACGATGGGGATCCCGCTGGTGGCCTCCTACCACACCCATTTGCCAAAGTACCTCAAGCACTACGGGCTGGGTTTCCTAGAGGGGGTGTTGTGGAGCCTCCTCAAGCTGGGACACAATTTGGCGCGGCTCAACCTCTGCACCTCGACGGCCATGATGCAGGAGTTGAGCGCCCACGGCATCGAGCGGGTACACCTGTGGCAGCGGGGGGTGGATACGGAGCTGTTTCACCCGCAGGCTGCTAGCCCAGAGATGCGGGCCCGCCTCACGGCAGGGCAGCCGGAGCGACCCCTGTTGCTCTACGTGGGGCGGCTCTCAGCAGAAAAAGAGGTGGGGCGGATCCGGGTGTTGCTGGAGCAGATCCCGCAAGCGCGGCTGGCCATTGTGGGCGACGGGCCGGAGCGGGGATCCCTGGAGCAACATTTTGCCGGCTACGATGTGGTGTTTACGGGCTACTTGCAGGGGCAAGACCTGGCAGCGGCCTTTGCTTCCGCGGATCTGTTCGTGTTCCCCTCCCGTACCGAGACGCTGGGGCTGGTCTTGTTGGAGGCCATGGCTGCCGGCTGTCCGGTGATCGCCCCCCGCTGCGGCGGCATTACCGATGTGGTGGACAGCGGCCGCAACGGCTTTCTCTTCGAGCCGGACTCCGACAGCGACTTTGTTCGGGCCACGCGGCAGCTGTTGGACAGCGCCGGGCAGCGGCAGCTCTTCCGGCAGCAGGCCCGCCAAGAGGCTGAGCGCTGGAGTTGGTCGGCAGCCACGCAGCAGTTGGAGGAGTACTACCGCGCCGTCATCGCCGAGTCGGGATCCAGGCTGCGGAAATGACGTTCCAGGACACCTAGGGTGGAGTCCACTTAGGCAGAGACGGGCCGATCCCCTTCAATAGCCCGCACCTGGTCGACGAAGAATTCTTCCAAAGATTGCCGCTGCAGATGCAAATCGGTCACCACCGCCCCCGCCTGGCTTAGAAGCGTTAGCAGCTCCGGCAGGGATCCGCCCCATTCCCCCGACCAGTGGGATCCCTGGATGGAGAAGTGCTCGAGGCGGTCGCGGAACTGGTCGATGGCGCCGCCGTGCCCTTGCACGTGGTAGCTTTTGCTTTGGCCCAGCAGCTCGTCCAACGTCCCCTGCTGCACCAATTTGCCGCCGACCATGAGGCCGACGCGGTTGCAGATCACCTCCACATCTCCCAAGATGTGGCTGTTGAAGAACACCGTTTTGCCCTGTTGCTTGAGGGACAAGATGATCTCGCGCATCTGGTAGCGGCCCATGGGATCCAGCCCCGACATCGGCTCGTCTAGGAACACCAGCTCCGGGTCGTTGATCAGGGCTTGGGCCATGCCGGTGCGCTGCAGCATGCCCTTGGAGTAGGTGCGCAGTTGCTTTTTGCGGGCCGTATCGATAGAAAGCCCCACCAGCTCCAGCAGTTGCGGGATCCGCTCCTTGAGGAGGCTATCGGACAGGCGAAAGACCTTGCCGGCAAAATAGAGAAACTCCCATGCCGTCAGGTAATCGTAAAAATAGGGGTTCTCCGGCAGATATCCCACCCGCTGCTTAATGGAGCGATCCCCCAGAGGCTTGCCCAGGAGCGTGCCCCTGCCGCTGGTGGGCTCCACAATCCCTAGCAGGCATTTGATCGTGGTGGTTTTGCCGGCCCCATTCGGCCCCAACAGCCCAAAAGTTTCGCCGCGGGCTACCGTTAGAGAAAAATCCTTCAGGGGGCTGACCACCTTGTTTAGCCAAAAGCCGGTGCGATAGGTTTTGGTCAGGCCGGAGATGGCAATGGCCGGTTCGGGATGGAGGTCAGTCGCTTCAGGGGAGGGGGCAACCGTCTCGCTCATAGAGAGAAAGCCGGGGCTGAGAAAAGAACCAGGGCGAACCCTGGGGGATGCTGGGCCGCTATCCAGTTTACCCTGTCCCAGCTACTGGTTTGGTTGCAGTTTCCTAGAAGGGCCTCTTGACCTTGGGTTGTTTAACCTTCAGCTCGCGAATCCGTTTCAACATCTTTTGGAAATACTCAGCCAGGTAGTCTTCAAGGGAGGTCAGGGAAGCCAGTTCAATGCCCAAGGCTTCGCACACAGGCGTCATGTCGGCATACATCGGCTCTTTGGCGGCAATTACCTCCACAAACGCCAGCCGGTCGGCAATGTTCCAGCTCCACTGAAAAAACTGGGCCACCCTGCGCGCTCCCCGCAAGACCCCCAGTGGTATGGTTCGAACCTTGGCCTTTTTGCCGGAAAGCTGCTCACAGAGAGCGATGACCTCTTGGGAAGTCCAGGCCTTGGGTCCCACCAAGGGAAAGACCTGCTGCTTGGCGGCTTCGACGCTGAGGGCTCGCACGGCAAATCGAGCTGCATCTAGGGTGTCGAGGTAGGCCGTGGGGATGCTCTCGCTGGCTACCCAAACAATTTGCTCTTCCAAAATCGGGATGGCGTACTGGCCGATCAATCCCTGCATAAAGCCCGCCGGACGAAAGATGGTGTAGGGCATCTGGGATCCGATCAAGTATTTCTCGATGTGGTGCTTGAAATTCATCAGGGGCACATTAGGGTACTCGTGCTGAGCACCCATGATGGAGAAAAAGATAAAATGCCCCACTTGGGCAGCCCGTGCCGCATTGATCAGAGCAACTTTGCCATCCCAATCCACCTGGCGGGCGCTGAGGGTGTCGGTTACTCGCACCGTGGCACAGTCGATCACCGCCTCGACGCCTTCCATCGCCGCTCGGAGCGTGCTGGGCTGCAGTAGGTTCCCCACCTTGAGGTGAGCCCCCCACTCGCTCAAGAAAGCAGCCTTGGCTGGGTTCCGCACCAGACAGGTAACCTGATGCCCCTCTTCGATGGCCCGCCGCACCACCTGACGGCCCAGCGTTCCCGTTGCCCCCACAACCAGCACGTTCATAAAATTATCATTTCTTAACCTTAGGCTTAGTCTATCAGACGGATGCAGCTCCTAACACAAGAGGATAGCTTGGTAGCCCCGTACTTTAGTGCGGAGCGGAAAAGCCCTTGAGCCACTTTAGTTGCTTCTTGACAGCGCCTTCGCGAGTCCATTTTGGGCTGCGTAAGAATCCCCTGGGTGGGAGTGTCAAAACTTGACCTGAGCAGTGGCAAACAAATAGGGATCCCCGCGGCGCCGCAGGGATCCCTGGTTATGGCTCAGTCTGCCGCCGAGAGAGTGTCTAGCCAGCCAGCTCGTTCATGCGTTGCGCCAAAGTGAAGTCCAGTTCCGTAATGCCCCCGGCATCGTGGGTGGTGAGATCCACCCGCACGCGGTTGTACACATTGGTCCACTCGGGGTGGTGCCCCATGCTCTCGGCTACCAAAGCCACACTGCTCATCCAGCCAAAAGCTTCCACAAAAGAGCGAAATTGAAATTGGCGATGCAGCTTCCCATCCTGCAAGGACCAACCCGGCAGGCTTTCCAGCTTGGTCTGGATCTCAGCCTCGCTGAGTTTGACAGGTCTGGACATGGGCGTTCCCTCCAGTCGTTGCCACCGCTTTCATCAAAAAATCACCTGAGGGCGGATCCCGGCTTCTTTACAAAACTTCGTAGTCTTCCGGTTCCTGCGAGGCAGCAGCAGGGCCAAGGGGTTTGTACAGCCAGTAGCCTTGCACAGTAAAGTGGGCCTGCCTGTAAAAGTTGAGGGCAGCTTGGTTGTGGCGGTAAACCTGCAAGGTAATGGCCGCTAACTGCTGCTGGGATCCCCAGCGTTCCACCTGTTGCATCAAAGCTTTGCCCAGTCCGCGCCGCCGGTGGGCAGGATCCACCCAGAGCAAAAAGATATAGGCCACTCGCCGATGGGTGGCTTGATCGGTGGAAACGCCGGCCCAGACACCGCCCACCGGCTCCCCTGTTGCTTCCTTGAGGATCCACCAGCAGGGGGTACGGGGAGGGTCGAAGAGGCGATCCAACGTCGCTTCCAGATGATCCCAGTGCCTTTGCTCGGGGAAAGATTCCTGCAAGGTGGCCTGCAATCCCCGCCGCACCCAGGGCCGATCCCAGGCGGAGCCAAGGCGCCAGCGGTAGCCAGCAGGCAAAGGGATCTCCGGTTCAGCCATCCTCAGCCATTCGCGGAAAAAAGAGCGGCAAGGCCCACCGCTGCTGCCTCCTCGATCGGGGCCGGCTGAGCCATATCTTCTGGCAGAAACGAGCGAATGCTCACCACCACCAGAGTGAATAGAAACACCAGCAGGATGAAGGCGGGAAAGATATACTGCCGTAGGATGTTCATATTTCTACACCTTAGCTCCTACAGTATAGTGCAAGTCGGGATGCGAGCGCGAAGAGGCTTCTCCAGGCCAGCCGCTGTTAGACTGGTGTAGCCATAGCTTTTGCGGGCAACTCCTCCGTCCGATGTCCTCCGCACCCTCTGAGCCCAATCCGGAAAACTTGCCTGTCTTGGGGCAGAAGGTACAGGCCAAGCTGCGCGCTCTGGCAACCCTGCCTGGCCTTGGCGAGAAAGGGATCCGGCTCCTGCTGCGGGTTGCTCAAGCCGACCCGGAGTGGAAAGTGCGGGCAAGAGCCTACGAAGTGTTGCCTCTTTAGAAAGAGGCGATCCTGCCCGATGGTTCGGTCTGGTCTTCCGACAAGCCCTCCTGAGCTGGCCTAACTCCAGCAACAGCTCAATCCACCTGGCTGCGGGTTTCTCTTTCAGGGCAGGGAAGAGCTACAGGTCTTGAGCCTAAAATACGCCTATCCCCTGCTGTGGAGATCCTTGGCTTCTTCAATGGACCCCACTGACCCGACCATGCTGCCTGTGCGCCCCCGAGAAACCGTTTCCATGTTCACCCGCGACGGGATCCAACTGGACGCGGATGTCTATCGCCCCGAAGGGGAGGGGAGCTACCCGGTCTTGCTGATGCGGCAACCCTACGGGCGGGCCATTGCCTCGACGGTAGTATACGCCCATCCGCGCTGGTATGCGGCCCACGGGTACATCGTGGTCGTCCAGGATGTGCGGGGGCGGGGCACGTCCAAGGGATCCTTCTACCCTTTCCGCCACGAAGCCGAGGACGGGTTCGACGCCGTCAACTGGGCGGCCGCTTTGCCGGGGAGCAACGGTGTGGTGGGTATGTACGGCTTTTCTTACCAAGGCATGACCCAACTGTATGCCGCCTCCACCCGTCCCAGCGCCCTGAAGGCCATCTGCCCAGCCATGCTGCCCTACGATCTCTACGCCGATGCCGCCTATCCGGGGGGAGCCTTCGCTTTCTACAACAACCTCAGTTGGGCCCTGCAACTGGAAGCTGAGGGGGCGCGCCTGCGCGGCGATGCCAACGCTTACCAGGCCCTTTTCAAGGCCTCCCGCAACCTGCCCCTTTACGATCCCATCCCCCTCAAGCCAGGCGTGCTGCAGCAATATGCGCCCCAGTCCTATTACTTTGACTGGCTGGAGCACAGCGAGCCCGACGACTACTGGCGCCAGCTCTCCCCCCGTCTGGAAGCGGTGGATCTGCCGATGTTGCACATTGGCGGCTGGTTCGACAGCTACCTAACCGGCAGCCTGCGCCTTTACAAGGAAATAAGCGCCCGCAGCCAAAACCCTCAGTACCTGGTTGTCGGGCCCTGGGCCCACCTGCCTTGGGGGCGCAAAGTGGGGGCGCTGGACTTTGGCCCCGAGGCCGTCAGCCCCATCGATCGGCTGCAGGTGCGCTGGTTCGACCAGTTCCTCAAAGGCAAAGACACAGGGATCCTCCAAGAGCCGCCGGTACGCCTGTTCGAGATGGGATCCAACCGCTGGCGCAGCTTTGAGGCCTGGCCCACGCCGGAGCCGAAGGTTTTCTACCTGCACAGCAGCGGCCTGGCCGCCCTTTCTGAAGCAGAGGGATCCCTTCGCCCAGAGCCCCCACCAAAGCAGCAGTCGGATACTTTTGTTCACGATCCCTGGCGACCCGTGCCGGCCCTAGGAGGCCACCTCATCCATCCCGCCGGGCCGCAGGAGCGCTCTGCCCTCGACTGCCGCGCCGATGTTCTCACCTACACCACCTCTCCCCTGGCAACCGACCTCGTCCTGGCAGGGGACATTCTCGTGGAAGTGTATGTGGAAGCCGACAGCCCCAGTTTCGATCTCTGCGCCGTGCTCTCGGTGGTGAGGCCGGAGGGCCAGGTGTATAACTTTTCCCAGGGCTACCGCCGGCTGCGGGATCCCCAGCCCAAGGCCCCCATTGGGATCCCTTGCCAGCCCACCTGCATCCGCATTCCCCGCGGCCACGCCCTGCGCCTCAGCCTTAGCGCGGCCTGTTTCCCGGCCTACCCCGTTAACACAGGCACGGGGATGCGAGAAGAGCGGCTCATCGAGGCCCGCATTCTCACCCTCGCTCTTCACAGCGGCAGCGACACCCCCTCGCGGCTGCATCTGCCCATTGTCGAGGGGAGTTAGGGGGAGTGACAGTTTAAGACAACACAGCTTCTCATCCCTTCGCAACTCCTCCTCACAAACAGACATCAAACGTTAGGATAGAAGCAAGCAGGGCAAGGGAACCCCATGTTGCAAGACCCGAAGTTGATCCGGCACTATCAGGCTTTGACCGACGCGCTGGTGGACAGTTGGCATCGCGGCTATCGGCGCACTGACGAGCTGCGCCTGCTGGTGGATGGCTACCTGCTGGCCCTGCGAACTGGCAAGCAATTGCAGCCTTTTGAGATCTACCGCCTTGAAGACGAGGTCAACCGCTTCCTCTACGACCCCTCCAACTTCGTGGAGCCGGAACTGGAGCGGGAGACCGAGGCGATGCGGGGCTATTGATATTGCTTATTGATATTGCATAGAGAGGGGCCGGGGGTGAGGGATCGAACACCGGCAGAGGCCTGGTAGGCTGGGGTCAGTGCTGTTCCTCACTCCAGTCCTATGGCGGTTTGGGATACGCTGGCAACTTCTCGGCGTCCGGCCCTGCTGGGATCCGGCTTGGGCTTGGGGATAGCCTTGACCCTTGGGTATGGGCTGTTCGGCTACCACGTCTTGCAGGTTGGCATCTGGTTGTTGAGCATCCTGTTGGTGGGGTTGTACGTGGCCCAGTTTCCCCCAGCTCAGCCCCCTTGGGATCCGACGCGGCTGCGCTGGCGCCAGGAGTTGCTGCACCTGGGGCTATTGGCGTTGGTTTTTGCTCCCATCTACCTCTACGACCTGGCCAACATCCCCTTTCAGATCAACACCGACGAGATTGTCATCACCTCCATGGCCCGGCGGGCTTCAGCGGTACGCTACCCCGATATCTTTGGGCTGATGCCAGAGTACTTCTATTTTCCCCGCTTTATGTTCAGCCTCTTTGGCGGCCTGACGCGGCTGATGGGGGGAGTCACGCTGGTGAATGTGCGCACGGTGCATGCCACCTTCGGGGTTGTCACCATTCTGGTGGCCTACGGGTTTTTTCGGTCGTTCTGGAACCCCCGGCTGGCCTTGGCGGCGGCGGCCCTCCTGGGATCCAACCACGCTCTGCTGGGCATCAGCCGCATGGCGATGCGGGAGAACCTGATTGTGCTGGTGGAGTGTGCGGCCCTGGCCTTGATCTTAAAGGGCGTGCGGGAAAAGAATCCCCTGCTTTTGTATTTGGGGGGAGGGGCAGCGGGTTTCTCCCTCTACGGCTATCTGCCGGGGCGGGTGGTGATCTTGCTGGGGTTGCTGTTTGGCGGCCTCTACCTGCTCCTGGGCCGGGAGGATCTGCAAGGAGAAAACAAGCAGGCCAACCCCTTCTGGACTTTGGCCAAGCTGACGGTGCCGGCGGCGCTGGGGTTTTTCCTGGTGGCTGCGCCCATTCTGGTGGCCACTGCCACTGCTCCGCCAGTGAGCGCCGAGTATGCCCGCCAGCAATTTCTCTTTTTCCCAGAAGGGCGGGCGCTGCAGCAGATGTGGGTGAATGCCGCTACGCCAGCCGAGGCGGTGTGGCGCAACATCCGCAACGGCCTAAGTATGTTCAACGACCCCAGCCAGCACGACCGGGGCTATATCTATCCCAACTACGGCCATGCCTTTGTAGATCCCCTGACAGGGGTCTTGATCTGGCTGGGGCTGGGATCCGGGCTCTACCGCCTTCTCAAAGGGCGCAGCCAACCCCACGACTGGCTCTGCCTGGGCAGCTTCCTGTTTCTCTACCTGCTCTTTAGCTTGGCCATCACCAAAGCCCCCAACTACACTCGCCTGCTGGTGATCCTGCCCTTTGTAGCCTACCTAACCCTGGAAGGGATCCAGGCGCTGGCTGCTCTCCTGGGACGTTGGGGATCCCGGGCAAGAGGTTGGCTGCCGGCAGCGGCGATGGCGGGGGCGGTCCTGTTGATCGGGGGATGGAACTTGGCCATTTTTGGGGATTTTGTCCACAAGGGCTGGACCCAGGGCAACGATGTGGGGGCCACCGGGCGCTATGTGGCAGCTCGCCAAATGGATCCCGACTACCGCTTCTATCTGGCGGCTAGCACTGCCTACCCCTATTTCAGCTGGGGGGAACCCCACTATTGGCAAAGTTGGATCCAATTTTTTGCCGGACGGGAACAAAAGGTAGCGGTGTTTTCCCCTGAGGTGTTGCCCATCCAGGCGCTGGAGCCACCGTTTACCCTGTTCATGAACGAGTGGGTATGGGATCAGCAGGGGGCAGAGCTGCAACGGCGCTTTCCCAAGGGGCAGTTGCATCGGATCCCTGCCGAGCGGGGGCTATGGGCCTTTGAGGTGGCGGATCCCTAGAGCTCCCCCCCTGGTTTGGCCAACCCACTGTTCGCGGGACGGAGTCCTTTCGCGTCAGCGGGACGGAGTCCTTTCTTTTTACCAGGCTAAAAGTAGCTGAAAGCACACTATGCAGATCCAGAGCCGCCAACAGTAGAAGAAGTAGAAGAAGATGATAGCGTTCCAGGGATCCCAGACGTGCGTTGTGATGCCTACGACCCGGGCGAGGGGTTTTACGACGAGCTGTTTTTGGGGCGTAACCAGCCCCGTCCTGAGGCGATCCCGCTGATTGAGCGCATTCATTCTCTGGAAGAAGGGGAACTGCAGCAGCGGCAAGCGGCGGCGCAGGCGGCCCTCTTTCAAATGGGGGTGACCTTCAACGTCTATGGCGATAGCCAGGGCACGGAGCGAATTTTCCCCTTTGACATCATTCCCCGCATCGTCTCGGCTTCCGAGTGGCAGCGGCTGGAGAAGGGTCTCAAGCAGCGCATCCACGCCCTCAACCTGTTCATCGACGATGTCTATCACGACCAGAAGATCCTTAAGGATGGGGTGATCCCTGCCGAGCTGATCGAAACGGCCAAGGGATTTCTGCGGCCCTGTGTGGGGCTCAACCCACCGGGGAGAATTTGGTGCCACGTCACCGGCACCGACCTGGTGCGGGATCGGGACGGAACTTGGTACGTGCTGGAAGATAACCTGCGCTGTCCGTCGGGAATCTCTTATGTGCTGGAAAATCGGCGGGTGATGAAAAGCACCTTTCCCTCCCTGTTCAACACCATGGGGATCCGCCCGGTGGACGATTACCCCAGCCACTTGTTGGATACTCTGCTTAACCTGGTGCCG
The DNA here is from genome assembly GCF_047502605.1 of Synechococcus sp. RC10A2. Classification (NCBI taxonomy): domain Bacteria; kingdom Bacillati; phylum Cyanobacteriota; class Cyanophyceae; order Synechococcales; family Synechococcaceae; genus Synechococcus; species Synechococcus sp. RC10A2. Next base: position 6,538 of record NZ_JANSHP010000007.1, on the reverse strand, counting down.
CACCTAGCCAATCCAACGGTGGTGGTGCTCACCCCCGGCATCTACAACTCCGCCTACTTCGAGCATTCTTTCCTCGCCCAGCAGATGGGGGTGGAGCTGGTGGAAGGGCGGGATCTGGTGGTGGCCGATGGCTATTTGCAAATGCGCACCACCAAAGGGCTGCAGCGGGTGGATGTGATCTACCGCCGCATCGACGATGACTTCATCGATCCCCTTGCTTTTCGCCCTGATTCCCTCTTGGGGGTACCCGGCCTGTTTGAGGTTTATCGGTCAGGGCGGCTGGCGATTGCCAACGCTTTGGGAACGGGGGTGGCGGACGACAAGGTGATCTACGCCTATGTGCCCCAGATGATCCGCTACTATCTGGGAGAGGAAGCCATTTTGCCCAACGTGCCCACCTACCTCTGCTGGGATCCCAAGGATCAGGCGTATGTGCTGGAGAACCTCGACAAGCTGGTGGTGAAGGCAGCCAACGAGTCGGGTGGCTACGGCATGTTGATGGGATCCCAGGCCACACCGGAAGAGCGGGCTGCTTTTGCCGAGAAAATCCGCGCCCAACCGCGCAACTACATCGCCCAACCCACCCTGTGCCTTTCTCGCGTGCCCACCTTGGTGGATCGGGGAGAAGGCCCCCGTCTAGAACCCTGTCATGTGGACTTGCGGCCCTATATCCTCTACGGCAAAGAGATCTACGTTCACCCAGGGGGGCTGACCCGCGTCGCCCTCAAGAAGGGATCCCTGGTGGTGAACTCCTCCCAGGGGGGCGGCAGCAAAGATACCTGGGTGCTCTGCGCGGATCCCGGCTGTTGAGAGACGGCTGGCAAAATAGGCTCAAAGTCGCTTGCCCGAACCTCTGCTCCACCGACCAAAGCGGCTGGCATGTTGAAGCGCCAGATCCACGTAGTGCTGAGCGTGAAGGCGCAGTTGCTCGACCTCTTCCTCGGTGAGGGTGCGGATAGCCTTGGCTGGGATCCCCGCCGCCAAAGAGTGGGGTGGCACAGACCGGGTGACCACTGCTCCAGCTCCCACCATGCTGCCCGCCCCGATGGTGACCCCGCTCAAGAGAACGGCCCCAATCCCGATCAGACATCCCCCCTCGATGTGGGCACTGTGGATGACCGCTCGATGGCCTATGGTCACTTCCTCGCCAATCAGGGTCGGCTGTCCGGGATCCCCGTGCAGAATGGCTCCATCTTGGATATTGCTGCGGCGGCCAATCACAATGGGCGAGAGATCCCCCCGCAAGATGGCCCCGTACCAGATGCTCACCGCTTCCGAAAGATGGACATCGCCGATCAGTGTGACATTGGCGGCAATAAAGGCTGCCTGGTCGATCCCTCTCGGCTGCTGCTCTAACCCCACTTTCCAAACGCCCTTGGCAACGGCTTCCATTTCCCCAATCCTACTGCTACCGGGGGTGCGGCAATTCCAGACCTGCCCCAGCGCTCCGCGCCGCCTCCAGTCCCAGAAAAAGAGAGGAGCCAGGGATCCAGAAAATCAACCCGTCCCTTTGCTCCTGTTTCACCATTGTCAATCCATTGCACAATAGCAATGAGATATAAGCAACACATTTGGCTCATTGTCGATAGCTGTGGAAGCGTTCGTTAGATTAATTTCTAACTCTTGTAGGAGAGGGGCTAGGGGTGAGGGATTTTAGCTAAGCCTGCCGTTGCAGCAGGGGAGAGGATTCAGACGGTTGCAAGGGGCGAATGGCAAAGAAAGTTTCGTAGATACAATCGCCAACGTGGTTCATTTGTAGCTGCAATTTGTCGAGAAACTCATGTAAGCCCTGCTCCATAATGTCGTCGATGGTTAGGTAGTCCAGCTCAGAACGCAGGCGGCCCAAAGCTCGCTCGCTGGGATCCCGCCAGGTATCGGCTGGGGTGCCGGTGATCTGGTGCAGGGATCGATCCGCGTGAATAAGACAAAACTGAATAGAGCGGGGAAATTGCCGATCCAAAATCAGGAAAGAGGCCACCTCCCTGGGATTGATGCGGTGTTGGCGGCTGTGTTTCCGATACATTTCATAAGCACTGGCCGACTTCAGCAAGGCGATCCACTGCAGCTCATCCAAAGCCGTGCCCACGTACTGCAGAGAGGGCAGCAAGATAAAATACTTAACGTCCAAAATGCGCGCCGTTTTGTCTGCCCGCTCCAAAAGACGGCCAATCTGGCCAAAGTGCCAACCTTCCCCGTGGGTCATGGTGGCATCCATCACCCCGGCGAATAGGTGACTGGCCAGCTTCACTTCCGTGAAAAAATCGTGGAGCTGACTCAGGTGGGGGCCTTGCTGAGCTGCTTCTTTGACCATCAAATAAAAGCGGTTGACCCGCTCCCACATTTCTGAAGAAATGACCTCCCGCACAGAACGGGCATTTTCTCGCGCCAGCCGCAAACAGGAAAGGATGGAGTTGGGGTAATCCCTATCAAAAGCCAGGAACTGGATGACCGTTTCTTGGGTCGCCTGGCCATAGCGTTGGTAAAACAGCTCCTGATCCCCGGTGGTGTAGACGATGGGATCCCACTGCTGGGCGGGACCGCTGGGCAAGTCTAGGATGAGGTTGAGATTGACATCGATGAAGCGGGCGATGTTCTCGGCGCGCTCCACGTAGCGGTTGAGCCAGTAGATGGAATCGGCCACGCGACTCAGCATGCTGTTACCTCCTCTGGAGTTTCTTGTCTCTGCGCTCCGTTCAAATTCAACAAACGAAGCAGCCGCCGCACCTTCACCAGCAGCACCCCCGTCAGGCCGGTCAAGATCCACCCCATCCACTCGGCTGCAGTACCCAGATAGCGCACCTGCACGCGATGATCCCCCGGCGGGATCCGCACCTGCAACAGCCCCAGTCCATTGTGCTCGGCAGATGTGAGGCGACCATCCACCTGTACCCGCCAAGCGGGGTAGTAAAACGTGCGCAGGACTACCCATTGATCCTGATTGGTGGGGTTAACGGCCCAAAAACGACGGTAGCCATAGCGCCACTGCTCCACTTCCAACAGTGGCTCCAGATTGCCTTGCTCTTGTCCAAAATCCACTACGTCCCCCTGCCACCGCAGCAGCGGATCCACCTCTGGGGGCGGCATGGGCAGGGTTGCTTGGCGAGGTCGGTACTCCAGCGCATCCACCAGCGCCAACCCATCGGGAAAGCGCCAGTGCAGGTGCAAAAAAGCAATGCCCGGCCGCTCTTGCGGCTCGTGGGGGAACTGCTTGGCCGCAGCTAGCTCTTGAAAGGTTTGGACAAGCTGCAGATCGAAGCCGGCTTTGGACATCAGTTGCAAGCCCTGCCAGGTTTGTACTCCCATGGCCAGGCCGATCCCCACCAGCAAAAGGAGCTGCAGGCGCTTGTGCCCCCATCCCCACCCAGCTAAGGATCCCAATAGCCAAGGCACGGTTACTGCCGTCACCGCCATCCAGCGCCAGGAAAACTGGATGCGCCGCAGCGGCAAAACCCACTCGTAGAGCCCAGCCAGCAGATCCGTCATCATCAGCAACGCCACCAGGCTGGCTCCCAGGCTGTAGAGCAGGGTGGCTTTGGCAAGAGGGAATTCGTCAGCTCCGCTTCCCTGCAAGAGCAACGTCCCCTCTGTTCGGCGGGCCAGCCACTCCAGAAAAACCAGGAGCCCCGCCCCCACCAGAACCGCTGCCATCCAGACCCAGTACCCCACCAGGTTGCTCTCAAACCAGTGCTCTGTCCAGCGCGGCTGAAGCTGCATGAGCCCGCTCAGCATCAGGCGATGGTGGGGCGTGTACTCTTCGGCAAAGTTGACAAAGTCCACCTGGACATGGCGCTGATCCCAAAAGGCCGGCAACAGATAAAAAGCAGCCCACCCCAGCCCCAGCCCAAATCCTAGGTAGCAGCGTCCCACCCTGGGCCAGAAGGGATCCCTTCCCCCCAACACCCAAGGCAGGGGCAGCCAAATCAAGGTAAACACCAGCAACGTGGGCAGATGAGAGAGCGTCAGCAACCCATAGCTCAGCGCCAAAACCGCAACCGGCCCAATGGACTGGGGCCGGCAGATCGTCTGCAGCGAGGCCCAGAAAATCCAGGGCAGGATTGCAATGGCCCACACTTCTCCAATTGCCCCCCGTTGGTAGATGTCTACCAACCAATAGGGGCCGGCCATGCTCAGCAGGGCCAAGCCCAGCGCCAAAGCCCAAGGAAGCACTTGCCGCAGCAGGACGTACAGCCCCAGCCCGAAGACTGCCATCGCCAGGCCCATGCTGGCCACCAAGGATCCAGGCATATCCAGCCCCAGCAGGCGAAACGGCAAAGGGGCCACCATGCATAGAGGTGGATAGAAGGCAAAGGTGGGGTTGCCGTAGCCGAAGTTGGAATACTCCAGCCAGCGGGGGTAAAACTGCCCGCCGAAAAACTGCCGCTGATACTGAAAGGCCCAACTGAGGTTGAAGTGGGTGGAATGAGTGATGGGGTAGCCCCGCTGCAGCATCGGCCAGAGCAGGGCCAGCACTCCAGTTAGCAGCGCAAGCCCGACCAGCAGCTTCGGTTGGCGTAACGCTTTCATCCTCACTTCTGGACTAGGCGTTGCCTACCTCCCTCTTTGCCAGGAATTAATAGCGAATCCAGGCATAGGCGGCATCGGAGAGCACCGGCACCTCGGCATAGTGGCCGCGAACGTTCTGCACCCAAGCGTAGACGGTGATGGCGATCACGCCCAGAAGTGCGGTGGTGGCCAAAATGCTGACAAGTGCTGCCAGGCCGAGGTTGCCAAAGAGCATAGCAAACACCTGCATCAACACTTGCACCAAGAACAGGGCAATGTTGAGCAACAGCGCCTGCATGGTGTTGAAGCGAACAAAGTGGGCGACACGGCTGTTGCGGACTAAAAATAGCAGGGCGAGAAATATCCCCACCCCCAACCAGCCTGTGGCCAGGGGCAGCAAGCGCAGCAGTGGACTAAAAATGGGGATCAAACCTGGCAGAGATTGAAACAAACCCGAGGGCACAAAGCCGAAGGGCAGGGCCGATACCAAAGGCAGAAGGTAGGGAAGGGATCCCCACAGCCGATTGATGGGAGTGATGTCGCCGCGCCAGGTCATGTCTCGAGCCCCTCAGTTCAGTGCAGTAGTGCTGGAGTCTGCTTGTTGGTGCGCTTTCAGAATTTCTTTAAACGGCACCTAAGCTTTGCGCTTATTGTAGTCGATGAAGTTGGCCGGCTCAACGCGCCTAGCCCCAAGCTGGCCTCCGCTTTCGAGTGAGGGGGAAACTGTTCAAGATGAGCATCTTGCAGGATTGGGGTTGATATAATCGACGGCAACTCCCACCCACAGTGATTTTTGGCCTCCGCCATGAAGATTTCGCCATCTCTCGCTGCCCGCCTCTTGGGAGCTGTTCTCTGGCAAGCTTGGTCTGTGCTTGTCGGCTTTTTCAACGACCGCCTGTTGCCGGAGCGCTGCCACGTTCGGCCCGAAGCTCTGCCGGAGTGGATGGCTCAGGTGTGGGCCGGCTATCTGCGCTATCGCAAAGCCTCTCGTCCGGGAGCGATTCAGTTTCGCGGCTTGACGGTGGATCCCGGCCAAGAGGGATCCTCAGCTCACCTTGTTGGGGCTGGCCCGCTCCGCTACCGTGGCTGCCCTCTGGAGACAGTTGCCCGGGATGCCGTCCAACCCTTTGGCAAAACCCCTTTTGTGCCCCCCTACCAGCGGCTGCTCAATACGCTGCGCTTGAAGTTGAGCCTGGCCGATGTCGATAGCTATTCGGTCACGCCGGCCCTACAGCGGGTTTACCGCGGCCAAGAGTTGTAAACTACCCGGCTCCGACTGCCCCCCGTATACGGGGGGCAGGGGGATGTAGGGTGGCCGGTTTACAGCAGCCCCCAATAATGCAATGACATAGGCGCTACGCTTCGCTGACGCTAATGCTGCGTTGTAGTCTGCATCCCCTTCCCAACTGCAAGCCGGGTTGACACAACGGAAGCGTTTCCCTTCCCGTTGCCCGATCCACAGGCACTGGTGGCAAATCTGCGAGGTATAGGCAGGCGGCACCACCACAACCGTGACCCCGGCCCGCAGCGCCTTGTAGTGCACAAACTGCCTCAGCTGGTAGAACGCCCAACTATTCGACCGCCGACGCTCCGTTTTGCTCCGTGGCGGTTGGTTGACACGCTCTCCGATTCCAGTTAGGTCTTCCAAGGCAATCGTGCTATTGGTCGCCTTTGCCCTGGAAACAATAGCCTTGCAGATGCAGGGATTGACCCAGGTTTGCAAGCGTCTCTCCTGACCAGACAGCTGTTGCAAGAGTTGGCGGCATCTACGCCGACTAGACCTTGTGCCCTGACTGGCTTTGCATGGGAGCACCGCTCGCAACCAGGATCAACGGCTGTCCATTCCAGGGATCTCCCTCTGAGGTATGGGCAATATCTCTCCTCCCCAAGTCCACCCCAATCGCCTTAGCCGCGGTTTGCAGCTCCGGCGGTTGCGTTTCCACACAAATCGTAGTAAGAACCCTCTTTGCGTTTGACAAGGTGGCCGATTGGGGATTGGTGCCGGCCAGCATCCCTCGTTGATAGTTGCCGATGG